>CAMVAP010000014.1 GCA_947165485.1 uncultured Prevotellaceae bacterium | reverse complement strand
TCACCAAATATTTAATGGCTTGACGGACAAGTGGGGCCTTCTGGATTTCATCAAAGATAATAACCGATTGGCGCTCTATCAGTTTAACATTATAGATGAACTGGAGTTTCACAAAAAAATCATTCAAGTCGGCAATGTTGCCAACGGCTTCCCACAGAGCCTTAGGCGCATCGTCAAAGTTTACCACGATGTAAGAGGCATACTCCCTACGAGCAAAATCTTCGGCGATTGTGGATTTACCGACACGACGGGCACCCTTAATCAACAACGCCGTCTCGCCACCCTTGCTCTGTTTCCACTTGAGCATCTGCTCATAGAGTTTTCTCTTGAATATCCTTATCCCTTTCTCCATTTCCTCAAAATCTTTGCTTGTTTTGAGCGCAAAAATAAGCCAATTTGGGTAAATCTCAAAATGTTTTCACGGAAATTCCGTGGAAATCTCACAATTTATTTCGTCAAATCCTGTAGAAATCTCACAATGTTTGACAATGTAAAGGACCCCGATTCGCGCCTCATAAAACCTTCAAAAACCTCCAGACGCCTGATTGACAGCGTTTTCCAGTAAGCCGATGAGGCGTTGAAGGGCGCTAAACGGGGGAGCGCGTGCACCCCACGAAAGGGTGTGGAATTGTCATGGGAACGGGACAATGTGCCTTAACTCCATCGCTATCGACTGCTATGGCCTGAATCAATACTGGTGCTTACACGCAGATGGATTTCAATTCGTCGGCGAGGGTGGCGATTTCTTTCAAAATGAGGGTTTCACGTTCTTTTGAGGGCTTTTTCATACCGTTAATGTATTGAGCCATGAGGCTTTGACTGATGCCAAGTCTGCGACCGATGGCCGCGGCATTCAATTCGGGGTGATACAAAAACACCTTGGAAACCCCAACAGGTTCCGGGTCATCATATTCAAAACTCTCGAACGACACATCCTCATCCAATTTTTCCCAATGGATGCCCTCGTCATCCATCTCGTAGTCATTACGCTCCTCGTCGGTTGCATTCCTCAACCGACGATAATAGAGCAGCGACTGCCACAACGTGCGGCCATCATCAGTCTCTCCATAGATGCGGTCATCCGCAAACCAAATCCTGTTAATCTTCATCGTTAACGCTTTTACCAAAATACTCATTCCACTTCTCAATAGCCAATTCCTTGTTCTCTTCAAGGACCATTTCGGCGGCTTTGATATCCTTAATCTTAATACCTTTGTTCTCAGCGAGAACAATGTCCTCTGGCAGAATATCAAACTTCGCCTTCCCCATCGGCATTCTTCACATGCACATGAATCGGTTCATGTTCCCTCGAATAGAAGAAAAACCGCATTCCAAACATTCTAAAAATCTCAGGCATAATCTAATATTTGTGATTTCACTACTGCAAAGATAGGTAATTTTTTCATTACCTCAAAGCATTTTGTAAATAATATCATGTAATTGCATATAAAAATGCCAGATGACGAAAAAATCACCTGACATTCAACGTTGTGCGCCTGATAGGATGCAGCCCCGCGCCTCCCAAAGCCTTTAAAAACCTCCCGACGCCTGAATGACAGCCCTTTCCAGCAAGCCAATGGGGCGTTGAAAGGGCGTCTATAGGCGTTGAACGGCGCAAAAAGGGGGGCGCATGCCCCCCGAAATCCAATTCAGCAGCGAGATGTTCCACACGGGGCACTTCGCCAGTTTCTTGCATCGCCACAAGAACATTCTAGAATCAATATCAAGATGTGATGTATTTAACCCTCCAAATCGTTCATGCTCAAAAAATCCTTAAGCATAATATGTTGCACCGTGCTTGTGGAAAATTCAATGTCATCGTTGGTGATAATGATTTTTCGCATGGACTGGTCCAGTTTGTTGAATAACGCAAACTCCCTGTTGTAAGTATCCTCATCGGCAATGGAGTAGGCCACCTGCACAAGATAACTCTTACCTTCCTTTGTGGCATAGAAATCTATTTCCTGCGAGCCCATCCTGAACACGGACAGGTGGTATCCCATAAAAACCAATTCGTTATAAACCACATTTTCAAGATTGTGTGTCAGGTCATATCGGTTTTCTGGTTGCCGAATCGTGTTAAACGCGACATCCTCGTCATACACTTTGGAAAAAAACATCAGTTCCCTCTTGGCCTTGGCCATGTACTGAGGAATAGAACGGATGATATATGCCTCCTCCAGATAGCCCAAATATTTCATAATCGTGTTGACAGATGACTGCATTCCTTGCCCTTTAAGATATTTCATCACCGAGTGGGCACTAAATATCCTGCTGTTGGAGCGCAAAACGTAATTGATCAGTTTCTCAAAGAGTGCTACTTTCCTGACATGATAACGATTGATGATGTCGTTACGCACAATCTGCTTGTCCAGTTCATTCAGGTAGGTCAGAATGGATGATTTGTCAGGGAATTCTATGGTCTTGGGGAAACCTCCATAAATAAGATAGTCGGTTACTGAGCGCATGTTTCCTGTCTGGGCGGCGTACTCACAAATTTCCTTATAAACGAATGGACGTATGTTGAACAAAACATACCTGCCTGAAAATGCCTTTGTCAGTTCTTTGGATAATAGCTTGGAGTTGCTGCCGGTAATAAACAGCGACAGGTTTTCGAGGCGCAGTGAACGACATGCCAAATTCCAATCTTCAACCAACTGAATCTCATCAAGGAAGACGTAGGTCTTCTCAGACGATAAATGAGACAACACAAATGCCTCCAATTCTTCGGCGGTCCGTATCTGAGAACTTACTGAGAGTCGCTCAAAATCAAGTGATAGTGTACGTTTTCCCTGTTCACGCAGCTCTTGCTCTATCTGATCCTTTATGACCGATTTGCCGCACCTGCGCACGCCCGTGATAATCTTGATCAGGTCACTGTCGTAGAAAGGGCGTATCTTTTCTATATAATGCTCTCTGATAATCATTTCCTTTTCTCTACAAACTGATAATACTGAAAACTTTTTGCAAAGATAATAAAAGTTTTCACTAATACTGAAAACTTTTTAAAGAAAACCAAAAACTTTTCAGTAGAAAAAAAGAAGAAGGGTAAAATAGGGACGGTTCTTTTGATGTAATAACCACAATACTCAAAATGTTTTTATGTAAATCCTGTAGAAATCTCACGACTTATTTCGTCTAAACCTGTGGAAATCTCAGAATGATCGATAGTCAAAAATTAGAGCAAAAAATGCGTGAATTAAGGAAAAATCCACTTAAAATAGTATGATTTTTCCTCATTTCACGCAATAATCATCATTTAAAAACGATAATATCACACTGATAATCGGCAAGTTGCCACTTCTATCAGAAAGTATTTTGATTTGACCCTTCTAAAACCCACAAACCCTCCCCACGCCTGATTGACAGCGTTTTCCAATAAGCCGATGAGGCGTTTAAGGGCGTCTAAAGGCGCCCGACGGCACAAAAAAGGGGAGCGCACGCACCCCCGAAATCAGAGGCCGAGATTATTCTAGTTTTTGAAATTAACGCCTCAAACAAAGTGCAGACTTGGGGCCAAATGCCATTTATTCTTTTACTTAAAGCTCAAGAGTCCGCATTTTCTTTTGCCGTTTTCAACCATTTCATTAATTTTGCATTGAACATAAACTTAATGCGAACAACACATGGAAAAGATAAGTCGTTTATTCTATTTTACGGTGGCGATAAGCCTTGTTTGTATGATATTGACTTCCTGCACCAGGCCGGGACGTTATAAAAATAACGGAAAACAGGTGACCTGGCAAGGAAGGGATATCTGGGCTGGGCATTGGTCCAAGGTTGTTGATGCAGACCCTGCTACTTTTGAGGATTTGGGTAACGGGTACGCCAGAGATGACCAAAAGGCATTTCTTGAGGGAAGGATCATCAAGGGAGCTGACGGAAAAACATTCAAATGCCTGGAGAAACCGTATGCTGTCGATGCCAGCCATGTATTTCATAAATACACCATGATGACAGGTGCCGATCCCAAGTCATTCATAATACATGGCAAGTACCTGACAGAGGATAAGAATGACTATTTTTGGCAAGGGAAGCCCATACATGTGGCAGACAAAAAAACATTTGTCATCATAGGAAATAAGGATAATTATTGGACACAATGGGCGAAAGACAAATACAACGCATATTATATGGGAGAACAACCCGTCCCACTTGCAGACTACGACAGTTTTCATTTGATAAAAGAGACCGACAGTTATGGTTTACAAGGGCACTATGCCGCCGACAAATATCGGGTGTATTATAAAGACCATATTGTTGAGGATGCCGACCCAGAGACATTCACTGAAATAATCGATTGGGTGGGACAGGACAAACATAGGGTTTATTACCAATGGAAAGCCACGGACATAAAGGATTACAACCAATTATCACATATAGGAGCTTTTTATTCTGACGGTTCACACATCTACACCTTTGAATTTGAAGTGTTTGAAGATGCAGACCCCCTTACTTTCAGACAGCTTAATAACAACTGGTATGTGGATAAAGACCATGTATGGTGGCGTAAAAAGGAAATGAAGGAAGTGAAGGAAGCAGATGCCGCCACCTTCCAACTTGTGGATGAATACGCATACTTCAATGGAACAACTTTTTGGACTCGATATGCCAAAGATAAAAACCATGTATACTTTGATGATGCCGTCATCCCTCCTGACCCTGAAACATTCGAGATCGTTCAATTTACTGAGGGAGGTGCAACTACTATCTTTGATAAGAACCACATCTATCAGGGCGAAAACTCGAAAGAGTTGCAGAAGTATTTGAAAGACAAATATGGAAAAAAACTAAAAGAAAAATAGTGACGATTATTTTGATATAAAAACCAACAACAATCAATAGGTTCAGTCTCATTTCAGTGCCTATATTGACGCATAAAACCCGCTGAATTTCAGCGGGTTTTTGTTATTTTGTGCGCCTGATAGGACTCGAACCTACACAACCGGAGTTACCAGATCCTAAGTCTGGCGCGTCTACCAATTTCGCCACAGGCGCGGGCATTTTTTGTTTTGCGGGTGCAAAGATAGTAAAAAGTTTTTAGTTTCTAGTTTCTAGTCCCTAGTTTTTCATTATAAACCACCCCGATACCGCATATAACATCTTGTTTTTCAGACATTTCAAGAAACATACATAACAACAGAAAAGATTAATTATAAAACTGTTGTCAAGGTTGTTATTTTGTTGTTTGAGTTGTCTTATGAGCTATTACTGCTGCTGGATGTCGGCGAGGATTTGCTTGAGTTGCTCGTCGGCCTGGGTGAGTTTCTTGCGGCAGATGTCGAGGAGTTCTTTACTGCGCTTGGTGTAGGCGGTGAGGTTGTCGATGCTGCATTGCGGATCCTGCATCTTCTGGACAAGCTGTTCGAGTTCGGTCACGGCCTGTGTATAAGTCATCTGGCTATTATCTTCCATTGTTTTAAGTTGTTAGCTGTTATTAACTGTTGCGGTTGTGGTGCCGGTGGCAAAGTGGATGGTAATATTGTCGCCGGGCTGCAGCTGGGAGGCCGAGGTGACGCATTGGTCACCGGTCCTCACCAGGGCATAGCCACGGCGCAGGGTGTTGAGAGGTGATAGCAGAGTTGCCTTGTCATCCAGTGCCTGAAGCCGTTGCTGCTCCCGTTGCAGGGTGCGCATCACACTCTCCCCTATCCTCTCGCCAGCCCGGTCCAGCCGCGTGCGCTGGGTGGCGATAAGGCCTGTTGCGGCAAAGGGGATGCTGGAGGCATAGTTGTTGAGGCGGACACGGTTGGTGTCGATAATGCGTCGTGCGGTAGCGGGAATCATGCTGGCGAAATAGGCCAAATGCTCCCTCGCCTGGCTGACCGTCTCACGGACGGCTGTGACGACCGCATCCTGCAACTCGTCGAGATGAGCCAGGGCATTGGTGCCCCGCTGGATGAGCCACTCGGCGGCAGCGGTAGGAGTCTTTACCCTGACAGCAGCCACATAGTCGAGCACCGTCTCATCCCGCTCGTGGCCGATGCCCACTATGACTGGCAGGGGGAAAGTGGCCACACAGGAAGCGAGTTCATAATTATCAAACGAGTTGAGTTCGGATGTCGCACCACCGCCACGGATTATGACCACGCAATCAAACAGGTCGGCATACTGGTTGATGCGGTCCAGAGCCGCCTTGACGGTGGGGACGGTCTGGGCCCCCTGCATGACAGCCTGGAACAGGCAGGTGTAGAACTGCAAGCCGTAGGGGTTGCCCTGTATCTGATTCATGAAGTCACCATAGCCAGCCGCCCCTGCTGCCGAGACGATAGCGATGCGCAGGGGCACCTCGGGCCAGGGCAGCTGCTTATTCCTGTCAATAAGATTTTCTTCAGAAAGGCGCTTGAGGATTTCCTGCCGCTGGCGCACCATGTCGCCCATGGTGTAGCTGGGGTCGATGTCATTGATGACCACCTTGATGCCATACAAGCGGTGAAATGATGCCGAGACATTGACCAGCACCTTCATGCCAGTAACGAGCACCTGCCCAGTTGAGTTCAGGAATTTCTCATACAGTATCCTGTAGGTACCGGCCCAAATGGCAGCCCCGATGCGGGCAATGGTCGTGCCCTGGTCATCCTTCTCGATGAGCTCCGTGTAACAATGACCACTGCGGTTGAGGCGCATATCACTGCACTCGGCAATGACCCACTGACCCTGGATATCGGCCTGGCCATTCAGGTGCCCCTCGATGCGCGCATTGAACTCGCTCAACGTCATGCCTTGAGGTAGTGGGGTGAAAAGTGACGGCTGCTGCATGATTACTTCTTGACAGGCTTGATTTTCAGGCCATCAAAATGATAGCTGATCGACGGTTTGAGGTAAGGCTCAAATCGCTTGTACTCACTAGGCGTCAAGAACCTGTCCAGCCCATGTGTCGCCTCGATGGTGTCGTGGTTCTCCCCCTGGAAGGTGAGCTGCACAAGCGGGAAAATCATCGCGTCCTGCAAGTCGGCCCGCAGGTCACGAGACATCTTCTTCACAATGAAATCATCGATGCCGGGTATCTTGAACAGGCGGTCGCTGACGTATCGCTGCCAGTGGGCATTCCACTGGGTGAGGCGGCTGTCGGGCACGGGAGTCAACACCGTCTCGATAACAGTGATAACGGTATCCTTGCCCACTGTCCTCATGCGCATTTCCACCTGATGGGCAATGCTGGTCAACACCTTGAGGTAGGCACTGTCCAACTCAACGAGCGAACTGCGGCCCAGCAGGTTGTTCTCAAACTGGACCACCCGTCCGCTATTGAAATAATCCACCATGTCCAATCGCTGGGTGCGGGTCAATAACGGGAATATATTGCCCGGTTCGCTGGCAAACAGGTCGGCAATCGTGCGAGCCTCGCTGCCCAAGGGCAACAACGCCATCAAGGAAGCCAACAGTGAAGTTAAAAGATGTCTCATTCTCTTCTCGCAAAGGGCTCAACAGAGCGGCTGTGTCATAATTGCGACTCAATAATATTACCGTGCTAACGCACGGGAAATTTATCAAATTTTTAAATTAAAATTAATTATTATTTTATATTTATATCAATTTAATTATAATTTGAATAATTTCCCGCCCGCAGGGCGGTTAGAATTGCAACTTATCAATTATGACACAGCCCCACTGGTTGTACCCTAGTCTTGATTATCACTTGCCGCCATACTGTTTCTTAACCTCGGGCAGCCACTTCTGGATATCGGCGATGCGGGTGGCATGGCTCGGGTGCGAGCTCAAGAACTCGGGCGGCTCCTGAGTGGTAGAGGCGGCCATCTTCTGCCAGAAGGTGACAGCCACATCGGGATTATAGCCAGCGATGGTCATCAGCACCAGACCCATCTTGTCGGCCTCGCTCTCGTGCTTGCGTGAGAACGGCTGCATCACACCATACTGTGCGCCCAGGCCATAGACCTGCTGTGCAATCTGCTGAGTTGCAGCGCTCTTACCGCTGGTGAAGATACCGATGGCATTGGCTCCATACTGGGCAAGCACCTGCTGGCTCATGCGCTCATTACTGTGCTTGGCAACAGCGTGAGCCACCTCGTGGCCGATAACCACAGCCAGTTCATCGTCACTACCCACAAGGTTCATAATGCCCTCATAGACAACTATCTTGCCGCCAGGCATACACCAGGCATTCACTTCGTCACTCTTGACCAGGTTGAACTCCCATGCAAAGTTCTGCAGCTCACTCTCGAGTCCTGCATACTTGAGGTAGGCCTCGGTAGCGGCAGCAATGCGCTGTCCCACGCGGGTTACCTGGGCGCTCTTGGTCTTCTGGGTCGAGATGGTTGCCGTCTGCATGAAGCTAGCGTACTGCTGCAGGCTAGCAGCCAGCACTTCCTGGTCGCTGACGAGATTCAACTGTTTGCGGCCCGTGATAGGAACCGATCCACAACTGGTGAGCAGCATAGCCGCTACAGCCAGCATTGCGATAATCTTTTTCATAATCTGTAGATTTTCTTATTAAACATGTAACGAATTATAGTCTCTTAATGGGTCTGCACCACCTCGGTGGGCGGCAGGGTCTCGTTGCGCTTGTCCACAGCCTCGATGACACGCGTGGCGAGTTTCTTGAAGGCGATGCCGCTCACGTCGTTCATGCGCACGACGGGTTGGCCATCATCACTGCCCTTGCAGATGCCAGCCACCAGAGGTATCTGCCCCAGGAGCTCAACATCAAGCTTCTCGGCCAGGAGTTTGCCACCATCGCGACCAAAGATGAAGTACTGCTCATCGGGATGCGCAGCTGGCGTGAACCATGACATGTTCTCCACAATACCCAGCACGGGCACACCCACATGTTCACCCATAAACATGCTGATGCCCTTGCGCGCATCGGCCAGCGCCACCTGCTGCGGTGTGGTCACAACGATGGCACCCGTGATCGCTAGCGTCTGCACCAGGGTCAAGTGGATGTCACTGGTGCCCGGCGGCATGTCGATGAGGAAGTAGTCGAGCTCTCCCCAGTCGGCCTCGGTGATGAGTTGACGCAGGGCATTACTGGCCATGGCACCGCGCCACAGCACAGCCTTGTCCTTGTCCACAAGGAACCCGATGGACAGCATCTTCACACCATATTTCTCGAGAGGGATGATCAGGTTTTTACCGTCAACCTCGTGCATATAGAGTTGCTCCTGCTCGGCACCAAACATCTTGGGCATCGAGGGTCCAAAGATATCGGCATCAAGCAATCCCACGCGGAACCCCTGCAATGCCAGAGCCACAGCCAGGTTGCAGGCAACGGTAGATTTGCCCACGCCGCCCTTACCAGAGCTCACAGCAATGATATTCTTCACGCCAGGCAACGGGTTCTCTATCTTGCGCACGGGGTTGTCTTGACGGGTTTTCACACCGATGTTACCCTTGATGTCAACATCGGGGCCCACATGGGCGAGTATGGCGGCCTCGGCAGCCTTGACCACGCTCTTGATGAACGGGTCGGTTGGTTTCTCAAAGGTCAACGACAGGCTCACGCGGTTGCCGTCGATGCGTATGTCATCATTCACCATGCCCATGTCCACAATGTCTTTTCCCGTGCCAGGATAGCGCACGGTGCGCAGGGCGTCAAGTACCAGATTTGGATAGATAGTCATATTTAGTTGTTAGTTGTTAGTTTTTAGTTTTTAGTTGTTAGTTGTTAGTTAATTGGGGCCGTGGTGGGAGTCACGGCATGGGTTAACACTGTATTTACTGTCACTGTTGCTGTTGTTGCTCCATGAGTTGTGGCATCTGGATGTAGCCGCGGTTGTAGCTGCGGTAGGTGTCGGGCTCGATGTCGATGTCAGGCTCCACGAGTTCCACACCATGAGGCAGGGCAAAGCGGATGTACTTGATGGTCAATCCGCGTTGCAGCCACTGCATCTCGTAGTGGGTCTTGATGTCCAAGATGTCATCAGCCAGGCCACTGGCATACAGGTCACTGGTATCAGTTTCCACAGGAAGATGGTTTTCCTCTACCAGTGCATGGGTGTAGGTATAGAGGAACGGACTGTCGGTTTTCAAGTGGACAAGACCACCGTCACACAGGATGTGGCGGTAATTGTCCAAAAAACGGGTCGAGGTGAGCCGTTTGTTCACCTTTTTCATCTGCGGGTCGGGGAAGGTGATCCATATCTCGGACACCTCATCGGGGGCAAACATGCGGTCAATCAGTTCGATGCTGGTGCGCAGGAAGGCCACATTGGGCAACCCCAGCTCGGTCGCCTGCTTAGCACCAGTCCACATGCGCGCACCCTTGATATCTACCCCGATGTAGTTTTTGCCTGGGAAGCGTTGCGCCAGTCCCACGGCATATTCCCCCTTGCCGCATCCCAGTTCCAGTACAATGGGATTATTGTTCTTGAAGTATTGTTCATTCCACTTGCCTCTCATGGGGCATCCCCCCTCTTGTGTCACAACAGCGAACGGGAACTGGAAAACGCACTCCATGCGCTCCATGTCGGCAAATTTCTTGAGTTTGTTCTTACCCATAATAATAGTCAATGCGGCTAATTACTTGATAGCGATTTTGTGACTCTTGCCATGAATGCGCACCACATAGTAGCCAGGCTCCAGCTCGCAGCGGATGACACCAGGCTGGGTGCTCAATTCACGGGTAACACCATTGATGGCAACCACCTGGGCGGTGCCACTGGTGCCGTCCTCGATGCACAAGGTACGCCTTTCCACCCACAAGCGATGGGTCATGGCGTTCAGATCCTCCACACCGGTGCTATTGTTCACACGAGCCACATAGTTGGCGGCATGCCAGGCCACGTTGTCGTTATCGGCCAGTACGACATGACTCAAGATGATGTCGCCCTGAGCGGCCAGCGAAGCATCGGCCTGAACAGTGATGCTCAATACCGCAACATCATCGGCCTCAAATGGATGCTTGTCCATCGAGTAGGTAATCGCACGCGTTGTGGAGCCGTCCATTTCACGGGTCTCGTCCTCACAACCCTTGCCGGCCTTGACACTAACGAGCGACAGTCCCTGTGGCAGGGTAATGTCACACTGCAAAGCGCTATAGACATCGGCATGGTCAAGAGTCAAGGTCAAGACACGCTCCTGGCCCGGCTGTATCGACAGGTCATCGAGGCGCAACAAGTCGCCGGTATTCACCTGCGACATCATGGAAGCGCTGGGACTCAAGATGATGTCGAGCAACGCATTGATGTCGGCAATATTGATCTCGCTGTCGCCATTCACATCGGCACGCAACCAGGCCTCGCCTTCCACTTCCCTACCCAGGATGATGTCGAGCAGGGCATTGATATCGGCAATATTCACCTCGCCGTCGGCATTCACGTCGCCCTTGAGCCATGAGGCGGCAAACATGAACTCCTTCCACTGGTCAGCATCCTTGTAGGCCTGCACCGCGGCAGTGGGCACCGTCAATGGAATGACAGACTGGTTCACGCCAGCCCACACATTCTCGCCCAGCTGGGGCACCTCCTCGGCATTGCTAACCATCGAGGTCATGCCGGTCATGCCAGCCATGGCATAGGAGCCAATCCACGTCACCGTGGCAGGCAATTCCACGACCGAGAGCGATGCGACATTGTACAGGGCATAATCTCCCATCGAGGTGATGCCCGTGAAATCCACCGTCTCGTTCAAGCCAGTACCAGCCAACTGATAGTCACCGATGCGGTCAAGCTGACCACCCAAACGCACACTGCGCAAGTCGGCGTCATAGAGAAAAGCGCCCTTACCCAGGCTCGTCAGGCTTGAAGGCAATTGCACCTCCTGGACGGGGGTTTTCACCACAGCCCAGTCACCCATCGTGGTCAGGCTCTTGCTGTCGGCCAGATTCAGGTTGATGATGCCTGTACCTGCCAGGGCACGGTTGCCCAGGGTCTGCACTGAGTTACCCAGATCGACGGTCGTCAACGAGGGACAATCCATCAGAGCGGTGGCATCCAACTGGCACAAACGGCTAGACGGCGCCACAACAAAGCTGGAAAGCGACACGCAGCGCATGAACGCTCCATAGCCCACAGTGGTCACACTCGCAGGCAGGGTCATCGACTTCAAGGCACTGCATCCCGCAAAGGCATAATCGCCCACCGACACCAGCGCTGCGGGCAAGGAGATGGATTCCAAGCGGGTGCATCCACTCAGCGCAGCCGTGCCTATAGCCGTCAAGTCGGCAGGCAGCTGAACCGAGGTCAACTGCATACCCGCCAATGCTCCAGTGGGAAGGACTTGTGCCGCAAAATCCTGATTCCAGTAATGCAAGTCATCGGTATGGCACGCAACCACCTGCACAGCCGTCAGATTGAGCGTGCTCAACTGGTTGAGATGCTCGGCGATAAAATAGAAGTCACTAGCATCCATCGTGCCCGTCACAGTGAGGTCGGTGATGGAAACATCGGTCACCTTATCCTTGAGACCACCAGCGGTGTTGGACACCTCAAGGGCCTGTGCATGAATCACCAGCAGGGTGAATAATACAGCTATGAGTTTTCTTGTCATATCACTATTCTTTCATGTCAAGCATTAAACACGCAAATATAAGCCAAATTAATGAACTCGCAGCCATTTTTAACAAAAAAAGCCGCTAGTCCATACCTTCTTACAAAGTAAAAACGTGAAAAACGCCAAAAAAGTATTGATCAGACAAGTAAAAGGCTCATTTTATCACATCTGCCGCACACGTTCCAGCATCTGGGCAGCACTAAACCCCGTCAAGGGGTGTCTCCATGAGGGCGCAAGCTGTTGCATGGGCAACAGGAAGAACTCACGTTCAGGCAGGTGGGGATGAGGCACTTGCAGTACAGGGGTATCAATCACCAGGTCATCAATAGCCATGATGTCAATGTCCACCAGACGGTCGATATAGTGGCCATCACTATCACGGTGGGAACCACTGCCCAGGCGACGCTCAATGACATGGATGTAATCGAGCATCTGCATGGGAGACATCAAGCTGTTCAACACAACGCCCACATTCAAGAACCGGTGCTCGCTCTCAAATCCCCACGGCTCGCTCTCGACAATCGACGAGAGGGCACAGCCTCCCACCCCAGCCGATAGAGCAACGACGGCGCGATAAAGATTATCGCGCCGATCGCCCATATTGGTACCCACATTCAGGTAATACTTCATGTTACAATGTCTTGTGAACCTCGATTTCCTCAAAGGCCTCGATGATGTCGTTCTCTTGCAGGTCGTTGTAGGATTTCACGCTCAGACCGCAATCGTAACCACTGCTCACCTCCTTGACATCATCCTTGAATCGCTTGAGAGATGCCAGCTCGCCAGTGTGGATAACGATACCGTCGCGGATCACGCGCACCTTGCTCTGGCGCTTGATCTTACCCTCAACAACCATAGCACCTGCAATCGTGCCCACCTTGCTGATGTGGTAAACCTGACGCACCTCGGCGCTACCCGAAACCTCTTCCTTGATATCGGGCGACAACATACCCTCCATAGCGCTCTTGACCTCCTCGATGGCATCATAGATGATCGAGTACAGACGGATGTCAACACCCTCCTGCTCGGCAGCGCGCTTGGCCGAAGCCGACGGGCGCACCTGGAAGCCGATGATATAGGCGTCGCTGGCAGCTGCCAGGGTAACGTCGCTCTCGGTAATGGCACCCACCGCCTTGTGGATCACATTGACTTGAACCTCGGGGGTTGAGAGCTTGATGAGCGAGTCGCTCAATGCCTCGATCGAGCCATCCACGTCGCCCTTGACGATACAATTCAACTCGTGGAAATCGCCCAATGCGCGACGACGGCCAATGTCCTCAAGGGTGACACGGGTCTGGGTGCGGCGGCTCTGCTCACGCTGCAACTGCTCACGCTTGTTGGCAATCTGGCGAGCCTCCTGGTCGGTATCCATCACATTGAACTTGTCACCAGCGGTGGGAGCACCGTCCAGACCCAAGATCAGCACAGGGGTAGAGGGGCCACTCTCGGTGATGCGGACATTGCGCTCGTTGAACATGGCCTTCACCTTGCCAAAGTGGGTACCCGCAAGAACGATGTCGCCCACGTGGAGCGTTCCATTGTCCACCAGCACGGTAGCCACATAACCGCGACCCTTGTCCAGCGACGACTCGATGACCGATCCCGTCGCCTTGCGGTTGGGATTGGCCTTGAGGTCAAGCATGTCAGCCTCAAGCAGCACCTTCTCCATCAGTTCGTTCACGCCGATGCCCTTCTTGGCCGAAATATCCTGGCTCTGATACTTGCCACCCCAGTCCTCAACGAGGTAGTTCATCTGGGCCAGCTCCTCCTTGATCTTCTCAGGATTGGCTCCCGGCTTATCAATCTTGTTGATAGCGAAGATGATGGGCACACCAGCAGCCGATGCATGGTTCAAGGCCTCGACCGTCTGGGGCATGACGCTATCGTCGGCAGCGACAATCACAATGACAATGTCGGTCACCTTGGCACCACGGGCACGCATAGCGGTAAACGCCTCATGACCAGGGGTATCCAGGAAAGTGATGCGACGGCCATTGGGCAACTTCACGTTATAGGCACCGATGTGCTGGGTGATACCACCAGCCTCACCGGCAATCACGTTGGATTTGCGGATGTAGTCCAGCAGCGAAGTCTTACCGTGGTCCACGTGACCCATGACGGTCACTACAGGCGGGCGCTGAACCAGATCGGCGGGATCATCCTCCTCGTCGCTGATGGCCTCGGCAACCTCGGCACTGGTATATTCTGTCTTGAAGCCGAACTCATCGGCCACAATATTGATAGTCTCGGCATCCAGGCGCTGATTGATGCTCACCATCACACCCAGGTTCATACAAGTGGCGATAACCTTGTTGATGGGCACGTTCATCATGATGGCCAGGTCATTGGCCGTCACAAACTCGGTGAGCTTCAAAATCTTGCTCTGTGCTGCTGCCAGTGCAGCCTCTTCACGCTGTTCCTCACGGAATTCCTCGCGCTTCTCGCGACGGCGCGCTGCGGCGGCCTTCTTGCTGCTCTTGTTGGCAGTGAGGCGAGCCAGCGTCTCCTTCATCTGGCGCTGAACATCTTCCTCGCTCACCTCGGGACGCAGAGGCCTGCGGTTACCCTTCTTGTCCTTGCCACGCTTGCCGCCCTGGTCATCCTTACCACCACGGCCCTTGCCAGACTGGGGTGAGGGCTGGTTACCGGCAGTCTCAATATCGATCTTCTCCTTGCCGATGCGCTTGCGTTTCTTCTTTCCTGCATTCTCGGCTTGAGCCTTGGCAATGCGCTCGTTACGCTTCTCCTCCTTGCTCTTCTTGCGGGGACGGGTCTGCTGGTTGATCGATGTCAGATCCACCTTGCCCACCACCTTGAGCTGAGGTCCGCCAACGGTCTGCGACACGGGCATGAACACGTCATCAGCGGGTTTTTCCTTATTCTCCTCGACGGGTGCGGGAGCAGGTGCCTCGGGAGCAGTGGCTACCGGGGTCGCTGGCTCGGCAGGAACGGGAGCTTCGACCTTTTCCTCGACCTTAGGCTCGGGCGCTGCAACAGGTTCGGGCTTAGGCTCGGGCGCGGGTTCGGGCTTGGGCTCCACCGTTTCTTGCTTGACAGGCTTGGGCTCCTCGGCCTTCACCTCAACAAGCTTCACGGGCTCAGGTTCGGCCTTGGGCTTGGGCTGAACGGCCTTGGGCTTACCCGAAGCGTCCAGATCGATCTTGCCCAGAATCTTGGGCTGCTGAACGGGCACTTCAGTCTTGATTTCACGCGACTCCTTGGCTACGTTGTGTTTAGCTTTCTCCTTCTGCCGTTCATTGGCAATTTTCTCCGACTTGCTCTTGAGGTCCATGTCGGGCTTGAATTCCTTCACAAGCATTTCATAGACATCATCGTCGATGCGCGAGTTGAGGCTCCCGCTGATCTCGATGCCCTTCTTGTGCAGAAACTCTTCGATGGTCTGCCTACCAACGTTTAAATCTGCGATGACTTTACTGAACTTTATCGCCATATATTGTTTTTTATCGGTTCGCTTGCGGCAATATGCCTTGAGCTTCTATTATTGTTATGCTATAGTGAGAAGTAAATGAGTGAATTAACACATGTACACGGTGGAGGGGCGGTTGACATTATTCCTCAAACTCGGCACGCAGCACGGCGAGCAGGTTGTCAACAGTGTCCTCCTCCAGGTCGGCCCTGTCGATCAGTTCCTCACGCGGTGTGCGCAGCACGCTCTTGGCAGTGGCCAGGCCCACGTTCTTGAGAGCCTCGATTACCCACTCGTCAACCTCATCCTTGAACTCGTCGAGGTAGATATCTTCCTCACCCTCGGTCTCAACGTCACGGTAAACGTCGATGCTGTAACCGGTCAGGATGCTTGCCAGCTTGATGTTCAAGCCGCCCTTACCGATAGCCAGCGACACCTCCTCGGGACGCAGGAACACCTCGGCGTGCTTATTCTCGTTATCGAGACGTATCGAAGAGATCTTGGCAGGGCTCAAGGCGCGCTGGATGAGCAGCTGCGGATTGTTGGTGTAGTTGATGACGTCGATGTTCTCGTTGCGCAATTCACGCACGATACCATGGATGCGGGCACCCTTCACGCCGACGCAGGCGCCAACGGGGTCAATGCGGTCGTCATAGCTCTCGACGGCGATCTTGGCACGCTCACCGGGGATGCGGGCGACGGCACGGATGACGATGATGCCATCATGTATCTCGGGCACTTCCTGCTCAAACAACCGGCGCAGGAAATGCTCACTCGTGCGGGACACGATCACCTTGGGGTTGTTATTGGTGTTGTCAACACGCTCAATGACAGCCCTCACGACATCGCCCTTGCGGTAGATGTCGGTGGGAATCTGTTCCTCCTTGGGCAGCAGCAGTTCGTTCTTGTCATCATCGAGCAGCAGCACCTCGCGCTTCCACACCTGATATACTTCACCAGCTACCAGCTGGCCCTCAAGAGCCTTAAACTTATTGTAGATGGCATCCTTCTGCAAATCCAGGATTTTACTGGCCAGTGTCTGACGCAGGTTCAGGATTGCACGGCGGCCAAACTTAGCAAAGTCGATTTTGCGGGTGTGCTCCTCGCCCACCTCACAGTCGGGATCATCATCGGCCTGTGCGTCGCTCAACGAGATCTGCTTGTTGGGGTTCTCCACCTCACCGTCTTCCACGACTTCCAGGTTCTGGTAGATCTCACAGTCACCCTTGTCGGGGTTGACAATCACGTCAAAGTTGTCGTCATTGCCAAACATCTTGGACAGCACACTGCGGAACGATTCCTCAAGCACGCTGATGAGTGTGGTCTTGTCGATGTCCTTGAGTTCCTTGAACTCGGCAAACTGTGCGGTCATGTTCACCGCTTCTTCTCTTTTAGCCATAATCTTGTTTTTAGTTGCAAGCTGTAAGTTTTAAGTACGACCACTGTCGCCCAAAAGCCTAAAACCTCAACTTCAAATTTTGATGATATTTTTTGTTTGTTTAATGTCACTGTAATTGAAGCGCTCCTGCTCCTCGACCAGCTCGGGACGTTTCTTTCCCTCAAGTTTGCGCTTGACGGTCGTCGAGAGGGTAAAGCCCTCGTCGTCGGCATCGGCGATGACGCCCTTGAGTTTGCGGCCATCACAGGTGAGCACCTCGACCTCGTAGCCGATATTCTTGCGGTACTGGCGGGGCAGCAGCAGCGGCGAGGTGATGCCATAGGAGCCTACCGTCAACTCGTAGTCCTCGACATCGCGGTCAAAGGCGTCGAGCACCGCATCATTAACGGCCACACAATCGTCGATATTGATGTCCTCATCGCTGTCGAGCGCCACGTCGATGATGTTATCCTTGCTCACCTTGAGGGTGACCAGATACATCTTGGTGCCCTCCAGGGCCTCGTTAATCACTCGTTCCAGTTCCGTCTTGTCAATCATAATACGCTATCAATATTAGCCAGAGGTCGTTGACCTCCAACTCTGATTATAATAAAAAACGAGGAAGCCGATTGCCCCCTCTCACGAATGCTGGCGCAAAGGTACTCATTTTAGCTTACACGCACAATAATTAATGAGAAAAAGGAGCCATTATTGCAGGTAAATTAACTTTATTTATAACTTTTTAATATAACTAACTCGCTTAAATAATGTTAAAAAACGACTCTACAGCCATGTCAACGGCAATTATCATGTACTTTTGTGATAAGTTATTTTACAGTCAATTGGAGCCAAGACGACGCATGGTAACGGGTCATAAGAATAATAAAAGCATAACTGACAGGAATGGAGAACGAGTGTGCTCGTGGTTGGTATTCCTATTCTTCTTGATGGGGTTTTATGCCAGCAATTCGGGTGGCGTCACAACTCTGTTCAACCCTCAATTTGGCTATCAGGGCTGGGAAATCAGCGAGTGGCTCATCAACTATGAGGGCGGCTTTGTCAGGCGAGGCATAACCGGGCAGTTGCTGCTGGAACTGGAGCAACTGCACCTCTATGACGTGAGGATTGCCATCCAGCTCGTGTACATGGTGTCGAGCCTCGTGGTCCTGTACATCCTCTACCGGATATTCAAGACCGAGGGCTGGTCCCCGTTATTGCTTCCCACGGGCATGTGCGTGGGGTTCACGCTATTCAACCTGTGGGGGCGCAAGGACTTTGTGATATTGTCACTGGCGTTTGCCATCTTCCTCTGCTACAGGCTAGCAGTCACACGCAGTTCAAAAGTGCTGACGGCCTGGTTCAGCCTCTACATTCTTGCGGCCTTGCAACTGCTCGTGCATGAAGCGGCCTTTTTCTTTACCTATCCCATCCTGATGCTACACAGCTACCACACAATGCGAGCCACAGGACACTCCCGAGCGCGCAGCACAGCGCTGGCGGTCATGTTTTTCCTTCCAGTGCTCACAATCATGGCGGTTGTATGCCTGTCCAGGGGCGACAAGGGTGTCGCCGATGCCATCTGGGCATCGTGGGGCGATGTCTTCGCCGCCTATCCTTCATCAGCCGACCCTACGCAGGTCGGACTAGGCGTCCAAGCGTTAGGGTGGGACATGGCCAGCGCATTTGCCAAGCACCTGTATGGCGCGTTTGTTGGCAACTCAAGTCCATCCCTGTGGCGCGTACCTCTCACGATGCTGGTCCTGCTGTCGGTCTATTACCTGATCACCCGCATCGACATCAGCACGATGGGAAAGTCCCGAGCCAAGCCTGCCGACCACATGCTGCTGAGCAACGTGGCGCTGGTTCAGTTCATCTCACTGCTGCCCATGTTTACCATCCTGTCGTGTGACTGGGGACGCACGCTACCCTACTGGGTCCTCTCCACCTTGATGTTCTATCATATCTTCCATCATGATGGAATGGTGCCCTTCTCAGCCATGCTGACAAGGACATCGAGGGCGATTCAAGACTTCATCGACAGCCACAAGCCATTAAGCTCTCCTCTCTTCTACCTGCTGCTTGTCCTGCTCACTCCTATCCCCAACTATTATGCGCCACTGGACCATCTCAACACGATCCAGCAACGGTGCTGCGCCTATATACTCGATGTCATCAACCACGTCACAATCTTATTGTCATGATAGAAATCATCAAGCTGCTCCGCCCTCAACAATGGATCAAGAACCTTTTTGTTTTCATGCCATTGTTCTTTGACCGCCACCTGATGGATGCCGATTACCTGCTGCCCTGCATCCTGGTGTTTATCGCTTTCAGCATGGCGGCCAGCGGCATCTACTGTTTCAATGACATCTGGGACGCTCAAGCCGACCGGGTTCACCACATCAAGCGTCATCGCCCCATAGCCAGCGGCAAGGTGGGTAAGCGCACGGGCTACCTGGCCATGCTCGTGTGTTGGGCCATCAGCATAGCCATCTTGTCCCTCATCAACGTCACCAGCAACAATAAGATGTTGCTATTCCTTGTCATCGGGGCCTATATGGCCATGAACATTGCCTACACGCTGGCACTCAAGCGCATCGCCCTGGTCGATACAGCTATTATCGCTGTGGGGTTTGTGTTGCGTGTGTGCGCCGGCGGTGTGGCCACTGGCATACCTCTCACCCACTGGATTGTCTTGATGACGTTCCTGCTGGCGCTTTTCCTCGCATTTTCCAAGCGACGCGACGACGTGGTGGCCCATGAGGGCAATGGAGGGGCCACACGAGAGGCCGCCCACCGCTACAACGTCAAGTTCTTGAACGAGGCGACAAGCATTGTGGGAAGCATCACAATGGTGTGCTACATCATGTACACGGTCTCCCCCGAGGTGGTGGAACGCTTCGGCAGCCGTTATGTCTATCTCACGTCGGCCTTTGTGCTGGCGGGCATCCTTCGCTACCTGCAAATCATGATGGTGGATGCCGCTAGCAGCGACCCCACCCGAGTGATTCTCAAGGACCGTTTCATCCAGGGATGCGTCATCGGCTGGCTATTGTCATTTGCGTTAATCATCTACCTGTGATATGGGAAACATCATGAAGAAGAGCAGCAACAAAGTGATCGCCGCCTTTGACTTTGACGGCACTTTGACCACCCGTGACACGTTCCCTGCGTTCATCTGGTTTGCCTGCGGGTGGAGGCGCTTTATCCTCGGTTTCCTGCTTTATTCCCCGCTGTTGATCTTGATGAAACTGCGCCTGCGCTCCAACGGTGAGGTCAAGCAGCGCTTGTTCTCACACTTTTTCAAGGGATGGGATTACACACGGTTTCAAGCGGCGGGAGTGGATTTTTCCCAGAAAATCGAGTCGATACGCAACGAGCCCATGATACAACAGCTGGAGCAGCACCTCCAGCAGGGTCACACGGTTTACATCATCACGGGAAGCATCCTGGAGTGGGTGCAACCGTGGTGCGAGAAACTGGGGGTCCACGCGGTTCTTGCCACCCTAGTTGAGGTCGATTCCGGCAACATGATTACCGGTCGTTTCAAGAAACCCAACTGCTACGGCCAGCAGAAGGTCGAGAGGCTCTTGCAGCTCCAGCCCGCAAGAGGTGAATACACGTTGCACGCCTACGGCGACAGCCGCGGGGACAAGGAGCTGCTGGCAATGGCCGATGTCGCCACCCGTTGCCGCTGATGCCCTGTACCGAATTAGCCTCTGACCGACACCTTTTCTCCAAAAAAGCCGTTAATCGGCATCCATATTAATCAGTATCAATATTTTTTTGTATTTTTGGAGCCTAAAAACAGCATTAGACATCGATGAAACCAGCGATTTTGTTATTGACGATACTTGTGGTGGGGGGAGCCATCGTGTGGCTCATCGACCGGTTGTTTTATCAGCATCAAACAGGAGAAAACGCCGACGAAATGGAGGGAAATCCAGTGGATGCCAATCCAGCCCCACAGGGTTGCGCCGACGAGTCATGCGGCCTGCGCACCATCTGTCCCAGCGAGCAGATTCTCGCTGGAGAATGCAAGCAGGAGGTCACCTACTATGACGACGAGGAGCTGGATGCCTTCACCGGGCGCGACGAGAACAGTTATACCCCCGAGGAACTGGAGCAATGGCGCGACGTGCTCTATACCCTGCAACCAGCCGATTTGCTGGGTTGGGGACAGAGCATCAAGCACCGTGGGTTGGTCATGCCCGCCCCTATCCGTGACGAGTTTCTGCAACTTGCCGCCGAACAACATGCCTCACCTGGGCAATAAATAAGCCCGTCATGCGTTTATTCATTACAAACTCAACTAGGAACCAGAAACTAGAGGCTAAAAACCAGAAACTAGAAACCAGGTGACTAGAAACTAAAATAAATTGAACAGGACACAACGTTTCATACCGATAATGATTGTCACGATGGTGGTCGTGCTTGCCGCTTGCAGCAACAAGACCAACACCGCACGGTCACGTTTCTGGCAATCGTTTACCACCAAGTATAACGTTTATTTTCACGGCAAGACCAACTACGACGAGCAGGAGAAGGCCATGCTGGATGCCTATGAGGACGACTACTCACAGCACCTGTACATGCATCCCGCCGAGGCCCGTTCCAACCCCAAAGCCCCGCAGCCCACAGGCAGCTTTGAGCGCACCATCGAGAAGATGGAGAAAGCCATCGCCCTGCACTCCATCAAGAAAAAGCCCAAGCGCAAGAGCGGCAAGAACAAGGACCCCAAGTACCGCGAGTGGATGACCCGTGAAGAATATAACCCCTACCTGCACAACGCATGGTACCTGATGGCCAAGGCCCAGTACATGAAGGGCGACTTCCTGGATGCCGCGGCCACTTTCCGCTATATCACACGACACTTCTCATGGAAAACCGACCTGGTGCAGGAATGCCAGGTGCGTGAGGCCCTGTGCTATTGCGCAATGGGCTGGCTCACCGAGGCCGACAACGTGCTCTCGCATGTCCACATCGACGAGATCACCAACAAGCGCGTCCGCTCGCTGGCCAATGCCGCCTTTGCCGACTATCACATCAAGGCCCAGCAACCCGAGCAGGCCATACCCTATCTGGCCAAGGCTGTCAAGGGCAAAGGGTTCAAGGGCAACGAGAAGGTGCGCATGAATTTCCTGCTAGGGCAACTCTATGAGGACATCGGAGACAAGCACAACGCCTATCTGGCCTACAAGCAGGCCGGCAGCAGCAGCGGCTCCAGCTACCGCACCAAGTTCAATGCCCGCATCAAGCAGAGCGCCGTCTATGAGGGTGCCAACATCGCCAGCGAGGTCAAGGCCCTGAAACGCATGACCCGCTACGACCGCAATAAGGATTACCTGGACCAGATTTACTACGCCATCGGTAATCTCTACCTCTCTCATGGGGATACTGTCAGCGCTGTCGAGAACTACAAACTCGCCGCCGAGAAGAGCACGCGCAACGGTGTGGACAAGGCCATCAGCCAGCTCACGCTGGGAGGCATCTATTTTGACCAGCGCCAGTATGACGATGCCCAGCCCTGCTATGCCGAGGCCATTCCCCTGGTCAATGAGGACTACCCCAACTACAAGATGCTCAAGAAGCGCAGCGATGTGCTGGACGAGTTGGCTGTATATTCCCAGAACGTCGCCCTGCAAGACTCCCTGCTCACCCTCGCCAAGATGACCCCCGAAGAGCAAAAGGCCGTTGTTGCCAAGATCATCGAGGAGTTGCTCAAGAAAGAGAAAGAGGAGAAAGAAAACGCCGAGCGTGAGGAATACCTCGCCCAGCAGGGTGCCAAGGGGGCCCTCATCCAAGGGGGCAGGAACGAGCCCGCCAGCTATAACATCAACACCGACGACTCGTGGTACTTCTATAACACCGTGACCAAGAATGCCGGTAAGACCCAGTTCCAGAAACTGTGGGGCAGCCGCAAACTGGAGGACAACTGGCGCCGCCGCATCAAGACGACCTTCTCGTTTGAAGACGAGGAGGCCGACAGCGCTATGCTGGCAATGGCCGACAGCCTGATGGTGAACGAGAATGGCGACACCATCACGGTCATGCAGAATGCCGAGGCGCTGAAGCGTGCCGAGGATCCACACTACGAGGAATACTACCTCAAGCAGATTCCCAAGACCGAGGAGGACATCCAGTCGGCTCACGAGATCATCCAGGAGGGACTCTACAACATGGGTACCATCCTCAAGGACAAGATGGAGGATTATAATGCCGCGGCATTTGAGTTTGAGCAACTCCTGGAGCGCTATCCCGACAACACCTACCGTCTGGACGTGTATTATAATATGTACATGATGTATATGCGCAACGGGCAAGAGAGCGATGCCGACCCCTATCGTGACAGCATCATCACGCTCTTCCCCGACTCCAAATACGGTCAAGCGATGCAGGATCCCAACTACCTGGAGAACCTCAAGAACATGAACCGTGACCAGGAGGCGATGTATGAAGCGGCCTATGCCAACTACCTGGCCAACAACCACACCGCTGTGCACGAGGCCTATGCCGAAATGATGCGTAAGTATCCGCTGTCCAAGATCATGCCCAAGTTCATGTTCATCGACGCCTTGAGCTATCTCACCCAGAAAGAATACGACAAGTTCAAGGAGACGCTCAAGGACATGCTCCAGCGCTATCCCCAGACCGATATCACCCCCACTGCGTCCGAGATTGTCAAGCAACTCAATCAGGGTCGCCGTCTCGAAGGCGGTGGCAGCAACGTGCGCGGCATGTTGTGGACCACACGACTGAGCAACGACACGACACCGCAAGCACTGGAGCGCACTTTCACGCCGTTTGCCGAGGACAACGACAAGCCCCAGGTGTTCATCCTGCTCTACCCCAACGACAGTGTTAACGGCAACATGTTGCTCTATGAGGTGGCACGCCACAACTTCAACGCCTTCAAGGTCAAGGACTATGACATTGAGCAGATGACCTTCGGCACACTGGGCCTGCTGGTTATCAGGGGGCTGGACAATTTCAAGGAGGCCACCTACTACCGCTCGCTGTTTGAGCAAGATCAGACCATCACCATTCCCCGACAGGTTCACTACGTGATCATCAGCGTGGACAACTTCAATCTGCTGATCACCGAGGGTCGCACCTTTGAGGACTACTTCAACTACCTGGAAGAGAAGAACGACAAGGAGCACAGCGACCTGGAGAAGAAAGAACTGGATGAAGCCGAGAAGAAGGCCAGGGAAGAGGCCGAAGCCGAGGCCGCCGCACGTCGTGAGCAGGAGCGCATCGAGATGGAGAAGTGGGAACGCGAACAAGCCGAGATAGCCAAACGCGACGCCGAGGAGAAGGCACGCGAGGAGGCCGAGGAGAAAGCACGACTCGAAGCCGAAGCCGCCGAGAAGGAACGCCTCGAAGCCGAGGAGAAGGCGCGCCAAGAGGCCGAGCGCAAGCAGATCCAGGCCAACGACTACCGCAACAGGTCCACCCGCTCAAGCACCACCACAACGACCTTGAGCGACAAGGAACTCAAAGCACAAGAGCGCGCCGAGGAGGAACACCTCAAGCAGCTCGAACGCGAGGCCAAGGCCCGCGAGAAGGCTGAGCGCAAGCGCCAGAAAGAAATAGAAGACAGCATCAAGAAGGAACAGAAGCACCAGCGCAAACTCGCCCGTCTGGAGGAGATTGCCGAACAAGACTCCATCGAGCAGGCCGAACGCGAGAAGGAGAAAGAGCGTGACTTCCGTTACAAGTGGCGTGAAGACTCGGCCAAGGCTGCCTATAAGGCCGCCGAGCAGGCCAAGAAAGACGCCAAGAAGGCCAAGGAACAAGCCCGCAAGGACAAGGCCAAGGAGCGCAAGGAACTCGCCAAGCAACGTGAGCGCGAACGCAAGGAGAAAGCCAAGGAGCGTGAACGCGAACGCAAGGAGAAGCAGAAGGAGCGCAAGGAACAGGCCAAGGCCCGCGAGCAGGAACGCAAGCAGCGCCAGAAGGAGCGTGAACAAGAGCGCAAGGAAAAAGCCGCTGAGCGCAAGCAGCAAGCCGCCGAGCGCGAACAGCAGCGCAAGGATCAGGCCAAGCAGCGGGAGCAGGAACGCAAGGACAAAGCCGAAGCCGCCAAGGCCGAAGCCGCTGCTGCCAAGGCCAAAGCAGATGGCCAGGACAAGGACCCCGACAAGTCAGGCACATCCCGCACCGGCAACAACAAGAAGAAGAACGATTAACGCAATAAAGTGAGACCCACCACATGAGCAAAGAAAGAATCCTTTGGGCCGACGACGAGATCGACCTGCTGAAACCGCATATCCTCTTCCTGCAGAACAAGGGGTATGAAGTAGAAACCGTCACCAACGGACGTGATGCCCTCGACATGCTGGGAAGCCAGATCTTCAACCTCATCATCCTGGATGAGAACATGCCAGGCATCAGCGGTCTTGAGGCCTTGCAGCGCATCAAGATCATGCAGCCCAACGTCCCCGTCATCATGATTACCAAGAGCGAGGAGGAGGACATCATGAACCAGGCCATCGGCAGCGAGATTGCCGACTACCTGATCAAGCCCGTCAACCCCATGCAGATCCTGCTCTCCATCAAGAAGAATCTGCACAGCGACGCACTCATCACCGAGAAAGTCACTGGCGACTATCAGCAAGAATTCATGCGCATCAGCCAGCTCATCAATTCGGCCCAGACCATCGAGGACTGGTATGAGCTTTACTCCACACTCGTCAGGTGGGAACTCACGCTCTCCAATGCCGACACCAAGATGGACGAAATGCTGCACATGCAGAAGGTGGAGGCCAACAGCGCCTTCTCCAAGTTTGTCAAGCGCAACTACGAGACCTGGATGACCACGCCACAACATCCCCTGCGCAGCAATGAGATCTTCAAGACCAAGGTGCTGCCGCTTCTCGACAAGGGCGAGAAGGTGTGCTTTGCGGTCATCGACAACTTCAGGCTTGACCAGTGGAGGACGGTGAGCCCGTTGCTGGCCGAGCACTTCAACATCGAGAGTGACGAGCTATACACCACCATCCTGCCCACTGCGACCCAGTATGCCCGCAACGCCATCTTCTCGGGACTGATGCCCATGGACATCGAACAGATGTTCCCCGACCTGTGGGTGGACGAGGAGAGCGAGGAAGGCAAGAACCTCAACGAGGCACCCCTGATCCAGACCCTGCTCGACCGTTACCGCCGCAAGGTGCACTTCTCCTATAACAAGATGAACGACAGCGCCGCCGGTGAGAAACTCATCCAGAACATCGGGATGCTCAAGAACTTCCAGCTCAACGTCCTCGTGTTCAACTTTGTGGACATGCTCTCCCATGCCCGCACCGAGTCCAAAATGATACGCGAGCTGGCCAATACCGACGAGGCCTACCGCTCGGTAACCGTCTCCTGGTTCAAGAACTCCAACGTGCTAGAGATTTTCAAACTCATGGCACAGAATGGCTACAAGGTGGTGCTCACCACCGACCATGGCACCATCAAGGTGGACCGTCCCATCAACGTCATCGGAGACAAGAACCTGAACACCAACCTGCGCTACAAGGTGGGCAAGAGTCTCACCTACAACGGCAAGCAAGTCTATGAGATCAAGCAACCCAAGCGGGTGGGACTGCCCGCTCCCAACATCTCGAGCACCTACATCTTTGCGATGAACCGCGACTTCTTTGCCTATCCCAACAACTATAACTACTACGTGTCCTACTATAACGACACATTCCAGCACGGCGGCATCTCGATGGAAGAGATGCTCGTGCCCATCGTGACGTTATCTCCCAAATAAAGTACTATCAAACACTATCATAATGAAAACAATTGAAATACCGATTCCCAATCTGGAGGCACTCGACGAGGCTGCCTACAAGTTTATGACCGAGATGGGTGACTACACCGTCTATGCCTTCTATGGCGAGATGGGTGCCGGCAAGACCACATTTATCAACGCGCTGTGCCGCCAACTGGGCGTCGAGAGCGACATGACCAATTCGCCCTCGTTTGCCATCATCAACGAGTACCGCAGCGACACTACCGCCGAGCTGATTTACCACTTTGACTGCTATCGCCTGGAGAAGGAGGAAGAAGCCGTTGACCTGGGAGCCGAGGACTACTTTGACAGCGGTGCCCTGTGCTTCATCGAGTGGCCCGAGCGCATCGACGGCCTGCTGCCCGACGACACCGTGCGCATCGATATCACCGTTAACGAGGACGAGAGCCGCACCCTCAAGATGACCTTCCCCACCACCGCCTGACCATGCCACACTACATCAAGGTGAGCCAGACGGCAAGCACCAACACCTACCTGTCCCGCTTGGCAGCAACGTTGCCAGGCGGTACAGTCATTTACACACCCAGCCAGACGGCAGGACGAGGGCAGAAGGGCAACTCCTGGGAGAGTGAGGACGGCAAGAACCTCACCTTCTCACATCTGCTCAAGCGCCCTCCCGTCAAGGCGCGTGACCAGTTCTACCTGAGCGAGGCGGCTTCCCTGGCCGTTGTCGAAGCCCTACAGGCCCTGGCAGGCGACGGTTTCACGGTCAAGTGGCCCAACGATGTCTATTGGCAGGACAAAAAAATCTGCGGCATGTTGCTCGAGAACTCCCTGGACGGCAGCGACATCGCCCACTGCATCGCTGGCATCGGCATCAACGTCAACCAGCAGCGTTTCTTGAGCGATGCGCCCAACCCCGTGTCACTCATCAACATTACGGGCCAGGAGCATGATCTGGAAGCGCTGCTCAAGCGCGTGTGCTCCCGCATCGAGGAGCTGGTCAACGCTCTGGGCGATGAACAAGCCCGCCAGCAGTTGCACCAGCAATACATGAGGGTGCTCTACCGCAACGATGGCCACATGCACCCCTATGAGGACGCTACGGGGCACCGTTTCATGGCCAGTGTGGCCGCAATCGCGCCCGACGGCACCCTCACCCTGCGCCACGAGGACGGTAGCACCAGCGACTACCTCTTCAAGGAAGTCAAGCACATCATCGATGGCACCGTGTTATAGAAAACAATCAGGGAGCAAGTTAACAACTTGCAAAACTCATATTAAATAGAAATGAAGATTGTCGTTTATTGCAGCTCACAGGAAGGTCTGCAAGAGAAATACCAGCAACTCGCCCGTGAGTTGGGCACATGGATTGGCCAGCACGGCCACACCCTGCTCTACGGCGGGTCCAACGCCGGACTGATGCACATCACCGCCAGCGCCGTCCACGAGGCCGGTGGTCACGTCACGGGCGTGATTCCCGAGATGTTCAGGCATCGGCTGGACCCCGTGTGTGACGATGCCGTGCACACCGCCAACCTGGGCGACCGCAAGCAGTACATGATCGAGCATGGCGACGTGTTCGTCATCCTGCCAGGCGGCATCGGCACCCTCGACGAGTGGATGTCCACCCTGGCCGTGATGACCATCGGTAACGACGACCCGCGCCCCATCATCGTTGCCAACCTTGACGGCTTGTATGACGCCACGATCCAGCAGTTGGCCCACATGACAGGGACACCCCTGGCACGCAACAAGGACCTCAGCTGCACCCTCGTTGCCACCAGCGCCAGCGCCCTGCTCCATCTCCTCGACAATCTCCCATAACCGCTACTCATGACGGCTCAAGGTACAAAAACCATTAAAAATAGTGACGCTCTCAGGAATTATTATTAACTTTGCAGCGAGATGGCAATATCGCTGACATATATACAAGAACAACTGAGGCCCGAACTTGATGCCCTCAATGAGATTATCGTTACCACATTGACCAGTGGCAGCGAGTTGACTAACAACATTGTCACCAGTTACCTGAAGAACAAGGGCAAGTTGTTGCGACCCATTGTGACGCTGTTGAGTGCCAAGTTCTTTGGCGGCATCAACGACAAGGCGCTGCAAGGCGCTGCCGCCCTCGAGATGCTGCACAATGCCTCACTCATCCATGACGACGTCATCGACCAGGCCAAGGAGCGCCGCGGGCTGCCCACCATCAACAGCGTGTGGAGCAACCATGTGGCAGTGCTCGTGGGTGACTTCTTTGTCACGGGCGCACTGCGCTGCGGTGTGGCAACGGGCGACGGGCGCATCCTGAGCGCACTGGCCGACATGGGCCGCGACCTCTCGCTGGGCGAAATCGACCAGGTTGATATCGCACGCAACCACAACATCGACGAGGGCACCTATATGGAAATCATCCGTGCCAAGACCGCTTCACTGTTTGAATGCTGTGCCGTGGTGGGCGGATATGCCAACAATGCGCCCCAAACGACCATCGACGAGTTGCGCCGCTATGCCCGCTTGCTGGGCATCTGTTTCCAGATCAAGGATGACACCTTTGACTACTACCACGACCCCATCATCGGCAAGCCCACGGGCAACGACCTGCGCGAGGGTAAGGTGACATTGCCGCTCATCTATGCCCTGCAACGCCAGGACATGCCCGAGCGCGACGAGATGCTGTCGCTGGTGGCCAAGGACGAGCCCACCAGCCAAGACATCGACCGCCTGATTGACTACGCCAAGCGTGCCGGGGGCATCGACTATGCCTACCAGACGATGGAACGCCTGCGCGACGAGGCCAACGACATCCTGTCGCCCTATTCACCCGACGACACCGTCGAGCAGTTCCGCGAGATATTTGACTACGTCATCGCCCGCAACCTTTAGTGAGAAGTCACAAGTGAGAAGTTGTACAAAAGGCTAGCAACTAGCGACTAGTGACTAAAACCTAAAGCCTAATGCTCAAACCCTATCTGATAGCAGGACGTGTCGAGGCGGGCTGTGACGAGGCCGGACGCGGATGCCTGGCGGGACCGGTTACCGCAGCCGCAGTGATATTACCTCCCGATTTCCACAACGACTTGATCAACGACAGCAAGCAGCTCACCGAGCGCCAGCGAGAGCAGTTGCGCCCCATCATCGAGCGCGAGGCCGTGGCCTGGGCTGTGGCTATGGTGTCACCCCAGGAGATTGACCGCATCAACATCCTGCGGGCCAGCATCACCGCCATGCACCGCGCCCTGGATCAGCTGGCAGTGCGTCCCGAGGCCATCCTGGTGGACGGCAACCGCTTCTTCCCTTACCATGACATCCCCCACACAACCATCATCAAGGGCGATGGCAAGATGCTGAGCATCGCTGCCGCATCCATTCTGGCCAAGACCCACCGCGACGAGCTCATGCGGCAGTTGGATGCTGAATATCCACAATATGGCTGGGCCAGGAACAAGGGCTATCCCACTCCCGACCATCGCGCCGCTATAGCCCAGCACGGCGCTACACCTCACCACCGCCACACCTTCCAGCTGCTCCCCCAGCCCACCCTGTTCGACAACCTCGACTAACAACGGCTAGCACTTTGAGCAGATGGCTGCCGCCATGTCGTTGAGAGCATGGCATTGTGACCGCCTGATACTACGGCGCTCGTTGTGGTATTCCCAGGGGGCAAGCAGCAAGAGGCGCCCTTGGGCACAGGCATCAAAGCGGCGCCCGCCAGGCTTTGCCAGTGGCGCAAAGCCATTCTCACGAAGGACAATCGTGGGATAACCATGCTCAAAGGCGGCCCGCATGACCTTTTTCTCACCAGGGCTGATACTGGGAGAGACCAGGACTGCACCACGGCTGGCCTGGTCGAGAAAGTGGCTCACCGTGTCGCTGATCTGCTCGGGAGTGAGCTTGCGGGTACACTGCACCTGCAGCAACAACGGTGCCTGCAAGAGGAAGATATTTCCCAAGGCCGCGAAGGTGTGACCTCCAGCCTGCACATTTTGTTGTATCTTGAAGTATTCAGGGTGATGGCGCTTGATGGCGGCACGGCGGGGATTGTCGTCGATGTAGTCCATCATGCGCTGCAAGTGGTTATTACCCTTGAGGATGCGGTCATGGAAGCCCCCCTCCCACAAGGCTGGTGCAGAATCGCCAGGACATGCGGCACGATACACGCGGTTACACCCCACCTTGAAGCCCGCAATCACATGGCTCAGGTGACGAGGAATTCTTTCACGCACGTAGAGGATGAAGTGAAGGTGGTCAGGCATCAGTTGTTGAGCAACAACCTGGATAGCGGGATAATGGGCGGTAATTTCCTTCAGCTGGCCGAGAATAGCGCTACCCAATGGCGTGGGATGGACGATGGCTTCGTCATTGATGCCGTCGCCCGTGATGCATGCCAGCAAGGGACGGCGGTGGTCAACGACCAGGGTAATCATGTAGATACAGCGGCCCTGATAGTCATGGCCAGCGCACCGGCGCTTCATCGAGGGGATCGTCTCACGGTACCAACTGGGCCTGCGGTTGTCATCTTGCGGGTTATTGCTCATCGTGATGCAAAGGTACAGCAAGCCCAGTGAATGAACAAGCCTGGAGGGCTGGTTTTCTCAACAATGGCGCGAAAAATCGCGCCACACAACCACCCTGCCACCCCAGGCGCCCCCAGCAAGCCAGCAGCCAGGCAGCGAGCTGGCCAGCAGCGAGCAAGCAGGCAGGGTGCAGCAGGGTCGCCGTGAGCCGTGACTGTGTAACGGCTAGTTGTGTCTCACGGTACTGGATGTATCAAAGAACAGGACCCGCAGTAGTTGCGGGTCCTGTTCAGGATATTTACAGTCTAATCGCTTGTAATCGATTATTCGTGCCAGTTGCCACTCAGCAGGAAGTCAATCAGGACAGTCACGTCACCGATACCTACCTCACCGTCCAAATTGGTGTCGGCAGCACCGTCGTTAATGTTCTGAATGTTGCCGCTCAGCAGAGCGTCGATCAGGGCGGTCACGTCACTGATAGTCACATCACCACTGTTGTCAACATCACCACGCAGGACATCAACAGCAACCTCGGTAACGCTGATGATGTAGAGCTGAGGCTTATTGTTGTAGATGGTAGCGATACCAACGATGTCATAGGTCTTGCCCTCCACGAAGGTGGGATTTACACCAAACTGGTCGTAGATCATCATGCTATCAGCTACATTGTAGTACTTCTGGTTGTAGTGGCTTACGGTCTCATCGGTCTCGGGGATAACGCTCAGACCCTTCATGATCACGTACTCGTTAACGTTGTCAACGGTCAGCGTCTTGCGCTCGTAGGGAGCAACCTCCCACTTGACACCACTGTTGGTCACGCCGGTAGCATCGATAAACTCACGCACACCATAATAGGTGGTCTTGGTTGCACTCCAGTCAGCACCAAGCACGTCACCGGTCTCAAAGGTTGCATCAATCTCGCCGAAGATCAGACCACTGTTACCGTTCTCGTCACGGATGAACAGGTACTTGCCATTCTGGTAGGTAGCGGCAACATCGTTGCTATAGGTGAACTGCATGTTGTCGGTCAGTGCATTAGCCTCGGCCAGGTCATTGGGAGTAGCAATGGGAGCTACATAACCCTCAACCTCGGTGATGTAGAGCTGGGGATTGCCGTTGTAAGCCGAAACCACACCGATGAGGTTGTAAGCAACGCCTTCCTGGGGATCAAAAGCTACACCAAAGTTGTTGCGGGCAACAATACCAGTGTTGGTGGTGTAGTTGGTTCTGCCACCAGAGGTTGACTGCTCAACGATGGTCACGTTCTTCAGAACAACATACTCGTTGGCGTTATCCATGGTCAGCGTCTCGCGCTCGTAGGGCTCAACGGTTACAGTCTGCTGGCTGGCAGTGAGGCTGGTCAGATCGGTGTACTCGGGCATGCCATTGTAGGTAGCCTTCTTGGCGCCCCAGTTGGGAGTGATGACAACACCCTTCTGGAACTCGTCACCAAAGTTGGCGCTACCGTAAAGCTGAACACTACCGCTCTCGTCACGAACCCACATGTTCTTTTTGTTCTTGAAGCAGACAACAGCGTTACCGGTGAAGGTGAACTCAGTGTCGTCAGCCAGTACGTTACCCTCGGCGATGGTGGCTACGGTGGTAGCAGCAGGCTTCAAGGTGTAAGTAGCGCTAACTACTGCGCTCTCGTTCTCACCCTTGACGGCCTTGGCGTGAACCGTGGTGGTCTCGGTGATGTTGAGGGCCTGGGTGTACTCGGTAAATTCGCCATCATTGAGGGCGTACATGAGGGTTGCGCCTTCCTCGTTGTTGGTGATCTCAACGGTCATGCTCTGCTCAAACTCGCAGCTTGCGGGCAGCGTGGGAGCAGCTACAACGATCTCAACGGGAACATCACCGGTTACATAAACACGAATCTCACTTGCACGAGCCTGAGCGCTGGCAGTGAAGGCAACTGAATCGGTCTCGCCTACCCAGGTACCAGCTGCACCTTCAGTAGTCAGAGCACCAGTCTCGGTGGACAATTTGCTGATGGGACGGCTGGTGTCAGTATTATCGAACTCAATCTTGACGATGTTACCAGCAGTTTCATTAGTTGAAATGGAGAGGATAGCGCCTTGGTAAATGCGATAGTTGTCATCATAGACGGTACCATCGGTGCAATGCATGGTTACACCATACTTGACGATAGTCCACTCACCGCGCTCGGTCGAACCGTCGCCCTTGTCATTCTTGCTGTTGAAGGTAACAGCGTTGCCCTCAACGGGCACAACCTTGGTATAATTAGCGCTTACCACATTGCTCTCAACACCGTTCTTGGCAGCCTTGGCATAAACCGTGCAGCTCTCGGTGATGGTGAAGGGCTCGGTGTAAGTTTCCCAAGTCAGGCCGTTGGTGCTGTAGGAGATGGTTGCACCAGTAGTACCGCAGGTCAGAGCGATCTCTTGGCTATCGATAAACGAAGTGCCATCACCAGGGGTGAACACGGGATCGGCAACGGTCTCAACAACCTCACCACCCAGGGTGATTTCCATCTTTTGGATACGAGTTTGACCTGAGGTGACACGAGTAAAAGTGACCTCATTAGCAGAACCAGTCCAGGTGCCATCGGTGTAGCTACCTGCACTCCAAGTATCCTGGTTGCCCCAGTAGTAGTTTTCATTGCAAGTGAAAACAATCTTAGTGATTGCTTCGCTGGCTGCAACCTTCATGGTGTTGCCAACGTAGAGGCGGGCATTGGTACCACTGCTGTAGTACTTGGGAGCATTAGAACCTGTACCTTTGTCAAAGGTCAAGGTCACGCCATCAACTGTGAGCGTAGTAAGGTCATCCCCATTGGCGTAACCCTGCTCACTGAAGTTGATGGTCACAGTCTTTGCAGCCCAAGCTGACGTGGTCAGCAGGGCTAACGTGAGGAGAGAAAAGAATTTCTTCATAAAAACTTGAAATGAATTAAATGAATAAAACTATGTTAATAAACAAAAAGTGTTCATTTGTAGTGCTTTAGACAAGCGAGGCCCGTTTCTTGGCCGCAAAGGTAGTAACTATTATCCAACTGTGCAAATTTTTATCCTCCAGTTTCTTACTGATGTTTTAAAAAAGGCATCCGCCCGGGAAATGGGGCGGATGCCTTGATATTCAGGTCTATTTAATCTAGACGATTGTCTCGCCAGGATCAATAAACAACGACCTTAGTGGTCTTGCTGGTGCCGTCGCTGTACTTGGTAACAACGATGTTCACACCATCGTAGGGCTTGTCGCTGGCGATACCCTGAGCGTTGTAGTAGGTCTTGGCCACCTCGCCGGCAGCGTTGATCTCGTTAACGCCAGTGGTAACGTTATTCCAGGGAAGATCCTTCTCTACCACATAGTACATGTGCTCGCCGTCGCGGGTCATCTTCTTGTAATAGAGGCGAACCAGGAAGGAGATGCCCTCAATCCTGCTGTCGAAGGTAGCGCCAAATGCCAAGGTGTTGTTGCCACCCACCTGGATCTGGTTGTCGCTGGTGTACTGCTCGACGATGAGCTTGAAGGGATCGCGGGGAGCATCTTCCACGTTGACGGGACGATGGGTCGTGGCCGACATGCGGTAGTTGCGGATGTTGTCACACTTTCTCCAGATGCGGTACATGTAGGGAGCATAGTCAACGCTGGCATACTCGGGCATCGTGGCATTGATGGTCAGACTGGGATTGAAGATTGCGCACTCATCACCATTCTCGTCCACCCAGTTAACATAGGTGTTGTTCATACTTACGGTACCATCAACTTCACCATCAACAGCAGCAACACCAGTCTTGAGGATGGGGCTACCATAGGTATTCTCGTCGTCCGGACTCTCGGGCTTGTTGTTCACGCGGTCCTCACCGAAGGTTCCAACCACGGGAGCATAACTCATGAAGTTGCCATACTCGCCCTGGATCTCCTTGTTGTCAAAGCGCTCAACAACACCGGGCTGGGCAGGTAAATTGTAGTAGTCGGCAAAGAAATTGCTCTTCTCGGTATAAGAACCGTCGGTGTTGTGCTGCAGGTTAGAGATCTCCTGATTGGGCGTTGCATTGTCACCACGATACAGGCTGTAGTAATATACCTGCTGGTTGGCCGAGAGGTTCATCTTCACGTTGGCGTTCTTGATACCGGCAGTGAGCTTAGCATCGGTATCCTCGATGACCTGCTGCTGGGTGTAGTAACCCTCGATGCTGGCATCAGCCTTATAGACGGGCACCTCAACAGTGTTGGTGCTCTTGCTGTTGTCGCTCAGGGCGATCATGTAACCATAGCGGTTGGGGTGCATGTTGTCGGCAACCTCGGCCATGAACTGATCTACAAGCTCAAGACCCTGGAAACTAATCATGCCATCAACCACGGACAGAACGCCGCTGGTGGAGGGAGCGGGAATCGTGTAGTTGGGACGATATTCCTGACCCAGGTAATTGATCTCATAGCGCACACCATTGGCAGCGGTGGTCAAGGTAATCGTGGCAGCGGGAGTCTTTACCTCGGGATTAGCCGCGTCAAAGCGATAGAGAACGAAGGAGTTCTCACCAGCATTCACGCGCTCGGGAGTGAGGGCGTTCAACTCGTCCAGGTTGGCGATGCTCAAGAAGTTGCGGTAGAAGTTGGCCTCCATCGAGGGCTCAAAGTCGCTCTCAAAGTGGTTGAGCTTCAGAGCCAGGAAGTCCTCGGTACCGGGGATGACAACATCGGCAGTGTTGGACCAAGCCACAAACATGTCATGCTCGCCATCGGAGGGACGTGCAAACACCACATAGGTGAGGATGTAGCTGTGATCGTCCTGGGGAACGCTGTAGGAATAGCTGGTTTGATCGGTGATAATCAACTGCTCGTTCACCTCATTACCATCCTCGTCGGTCGTAACGAGATAGAGGATATAGTTCTGGGGAACAGGGTGACCAGCCATCTCATCAAGCGAAGATTCCCAGTTGAGAACCACGTTATAGGTCTCGGGCTCGGCAGCCTCAACAGCCTTGCCAGCGAGGTCAACGGTGTAGATACCCATCTTGGGGCCATGTTCCTGGTTATACTGTGCATAATGAGCGCACAACCATCCGGGATCAATAAATTGGGTACCATTGAGGCGCTTGTAGGGGTTCATCGTGCGGCCATCAACACGATACGGGCCGTCGGTATCACCATTGGTATAGTGGATGTAATAATCATCTTCCCAATACTTCAAACGGTAGTCGGGGATAAAGATGTTAAGACCCGTGAGAGACTTGTACTCGGTACCTGCCTTACCCGACATCGAGAACTCATGCTCACTCTCGATTACCGAAGCGCAGTCGTGAAGAACGGGATAGAGCTGACCACCCACCATCTTGGCATAGAAGTCGGTAATCTCAGAATTCTGAGAACCATCGGTGGGGCTGAACTGCTCAAACATGCTCTTGAAGGGCACATACTCACCAGCGATAACGGGATAGGTAGAAGACTGGTTCTCACGGTCGGTCACGTAGCTGTCCTTTTGGCGAGACTGACCCTTGCCCAGGATGAAGAAGCGGTTGTAATTACCCGAGATGTTGAAAACGGTACCAACCATCTCACCCTGACCCATGCGCAGACCATCGGTCAGCAACTGCACCGAAGTCACGTTGTTGCGAATGTAGTCAATCAACTCGTTGGTCGTGGTGAAGAAGTTAGACTTGAAGGTATCATAGGTAGGGTAAGTAATAGGCCAAAAACCTCCAGTACCTGTCTGCTGCTCGGTGTCTGAGCCGATTTTGGTAATGGTGTTGTTCAGGGCGACCATCAGGATTGTGTAACCTTCCTCATAGGGTTCAGTCACCTCACTGGCACTGATGTTCCAGCCACCAGTAACGGCACCGTAATAGACCTTGCGCTCGCGCTCGCCATTCTTGTCATAGGCGGTGTACTTGGGACCCGGCAGATTGGGGTCGCAATACACTTTCTTCAACAGGGCAACAATCTGATAGGGATCGGTTGCCAAGTCGGTGATGGCGTTCTCATGAGAAACACCACTGGCATCAGTCCACTGATACTTGATAGCATCATAGTATGCTTTGGGGTGAACTGCATTCTGTGCCTGGGCACTAAAAAGCCCAGTAAGCACGAACAAGGCTGCAAAAAGCCATGACTTGTGTTTAGTAATCATACCTCAAATAAAAATTTAAACTGTTAATAATAAAAATAAACTTTGTATCAACTCTAAATAATCTTTGTATCAACTCTAATATATAATTTTTTCCTCTAATGCAAATTCCTAAATGTAACGAACTGTACCAGAGTCTTCAAGGATTCAATCATTCCACTACTCAGAAATATGCATCAACATATTTACATGCAAAATTACACATTATTTTTATATGTAACAAATAAATAACAGAAAAAAATTATAACAAATATCTAAAAACAATAGGCTTTGATAGATAAAATACTGATTATCAGGTATTAGTAAAAAAACAAAATCACACCCTCAATTGGCATCAGCAATGAGGGTGTGTAACCATTCATGAATAGGGTGACAAACGGGGTCAGAAGGTGTACTTCAGGCCCAAGAGCGTCACCGACTGGTTGAAGTCCTTAATGATCTGGAAACGCTGCTCGGTGAAGAAAGTGATGTGCTCCTTGATGAGGTATTGAGCGCCCAACCCAATGTTGGCTCCACAGCGGTTCACACTGCCGCCCACCAGCCAGGTGTCGGCATTGAAGTGAGCATAGGAGAAGCCAGCCAGGGGATAGAGGGCAAACGATGCGCTCGTGGGAATCACGTAGTGGAGGTTGACGTTAACATTACTGGCCGACAAGCCATCGTTCTCAAAGTAGTAGATAAACTCGGGAGCCACACGCAGGTTGGTAACTGGCTCATACTGGAGCTGAACGCCCAGTCCGGCCATGGAACGCTTGGAAGCATAGGAAAACTGTCCGCCCACCGAGAAACGTCCGGCCTCGGCTTGCGCACCCAGGACCGTCATGACGGTCAACAGGGCAAGGATGATGATTTTTTTCATACGTGGTTAGTTGTTAGTTGTTAGTTCTTAGTTGATAGTTGTTAGTTGTTAGTTGGGTCTGGTTTTTTGGGCCAGGATGGTGATGGCTTGGTCCAGGATGGCATCATGGGAGCGGTCCTGCTCATCCATGTCGATGCGCACATCGGGAGCCACGCCAAACTCGGTGAGCCGCCCCTGGGCATCCATGATGGGACACGAGGAGAAGCGCACACGCCATCCATTGGGCAACTCGCTGGTGAAGGGCAGTCCACAACCGCCACCCGTGGTATCGCCCACGATGGTGACCTGGTCCAGCGACTTCATGATCGACACAAAGTTGTTGGCAGCGCTGAAGGAGCTCCTGTTGGCCAGCACCACGACGGGCTTGAGGTAGTGTATATGGTTCTGGGCTGGCTCAAAGTAGTAGGGATAGGGGTCGCTCAACTCGTTGTGACCCTTGCCCGTCTTGTGAGCGATGTAGCCCACGTGGGTCTTGCTGTCGATGAAACGTGCCACAAGGGTCTCCACGTTGGTCAACAGGCCTCCGCCATTGTTGCGCACGTCGATGATCAGCCCGTCGGCAGTCGATAAGTAACTCAATATCAAGTCCAGGTTGCCCTCACCGATGCTGGACGAGAACGAGCCATAGTACATGTACCCAAAGTTGTCGGGCAGGATCTGGTACTTGATGCCCGATGCCATCTTGTAGTCAAAGTTGAGGTAGTGCTGGTCGATGATGCGCTCATCATAGTTGACGGGCCACTGTTCCCATATCCAGTAACGCGACACGTCGTGGGTGGCAATGAGGTTGGTGTGTCCGTCGCGCAACTCCTTCAACATGTCGCCGCAGATGTCAAACAGCTCGCGGTCGGTCATCTGGTTGGAAACCAGAGCACGGTAACGGCTGTGCACCTCATTCCAATCGACTTGCTTGTAGTCAAAGAAGCTGTAGTGCTCGTCCATGATGGTCCACAGCGCCTCGAAGTTGCCCACCTGGTCGTGCTCAAACTCATCCTGCTGGGCACAGCCGCCCAACAGGCAACACAAGACCAAACAACCCAAACAACATTGAACGACAACAGGAACAACCCTCTTGATGGCTCGCTGACAGGCTTGACAACGATCTATACACCTGATAATCATTTGACCAAGAAATAATGTTATCATAGTTGTTTATTTGTTGTTATTGTTGTTTGAAAAAGAAACGCCGAGGACGAGGGAGTGGGTCACGTCGTGGACCTTGAGGTGGTTGACATTCCAGTGCTCCAGACGGGAACGGTAGCCGATGCGCAGGGTGGTCTTGCCCAGGTGCAGGTCGGCGCCCAGGTAGTGGGTCATGTCCAGGCGGTTACCCCACCAGCCCAGGTGGGCCAGGTTCTTGTGATTGCCCAGGTAGATCTCATAGTAACTCTCATCATACTCGGGGGCAAAGAACACGCCCGCTACAGGCAACTGCACTTGGTAATGCAAGGTGACGGGCAGCCGCCACAAGCGCGTGTTGAAGCAGGCCGCAGCTGCGGCACCCAGGTTGGCATGGGCACGCACGGTGACGGGGTTGTTACTGTTGACCTCGTTATAAACGATACCGGCACGCAGCTGTGCCATGGGACCCACCGAGAGGTTGAGTTTGGGCGTCATCACGCCTTGCCAGCAGCGTTGCATGTTGAACGCGAGGTCGCCCATGAGCTTGTGCAGGTCGTTGTTCTGACTGGGATTCTCCACATAGTTGTAGTCGGCACCCACAGTGAGTTGCCACAGCCACCTGTCGCTGTTGATCGGGCGCGTGGCCTCCAGGGAAAGCCCCAGGTCGAGGCCGTCATAGGTGATGGGCGTCAAGTAACTGTCATGCACCGAGGCATAGCCGGCATCGACGGCAATCACGGTCATCCTCTCCTGCGCCCCTGCCGTCACACCACAGCACACCAGGCAACACAGCAGGGTAAAAGAAATACCATGAGTGCAACCTCGCCCTGGATTGAAAAACAACTTGAACAACCCAGACAACCGTTTAAAGCAAACGATATGGAAGAATAACCGTAGTATCATAAAATTTTGATTTTATTTGAGTTGTTGTCGTCGTTTTTAATGATTGAAAATAGGTCGGGGGGCGTTGTTGTTAGTCTTCGTCAAAGGGGATGCGCTGCTGGCCCGTGAAGCTGTCGAGCACCTCGTCCTGGCTGATGCCGTCGGCTGGTGGGGTGTCCAGGGTATCGTCGGCATCATCGGTGGAGGCAATAACAGGCTCAGTCTCCTCGACAGGAGCGGGTTCACGCGGCTCGACCTCGGTGATAGAGGCCACCTCCCAGTTGGTCACGCGGCGACCCTTGGCCTTAAAGGTCTTGACACCAATAAACTCCTCGGCATCAATAGTAAACGGCTCACGGAAGGCATCACCGCCGCCCATTTTCACTTCAAATCGCGGACACGGCTCATCGCTCAGCAGCAACAGGCGCGAGTCGGGATTGGAGCCGATCAGGCTCTGCTTCTTGGTGTTATCCTCAAGGGTGAAGCGCTTGACGTAGGGGTGCCCCTGGTCGGCATCATCAAGCACAGCGGTCCACACCTTGTCCTTGTCAAACTTCTCGATGCGCAGGATGCCGTCATCATAGTGGTTGGTCGCCTCGGCACTCGTGGTGTAGAACTCACCGCCCCGCATGATGACCAGGATGCGGTCATCGCCACCAAACAGGCCCAGCGATTGCCCGTGTCCCTCGTAGTTGATGCGCAGGATATCGGGGTCAAACCACACCTCGCGGTCTCCCAGCGTCGATTGTCCGGCCTCCTTGAGCGAGATGCGGTGCACCTCGTTCTTGGTGACGATATTGCCATGGGCTTGTTTGCCCTTGATGGCCAGTTCGGCCAGATTGACGTCAAATTGCAGGATCTTCAATCTGAACTTGGGTTTCAAGGTGATGCGCAGCACCTCGGCCTCGCCATTGGGGTTGGCCGTGAACCACACGATTTTGCTGCCAGGCTTACCCTGGGTGATGTCATACTCCTTGTCGCGGGTGATGCCTGTCACGGCAAATCGTTTCATATAGATTGTGCCGCCACGGCCATCCTGGTAGAGCACATTGTAGATCGTGCGCGCATCCCCTTTCTTGAACACGTTCAGGTACAGGATGTTCTTGCCCACATAGATTTTGTCGGCGACCTTGATGACCTTGAACTTACCGTCCTTGTAGAAGATAATGAGGTCGTCGATGTCGGAGCAGTTGCACACAAACTCGTCCTTCTTCAAGCCCGTGCCGATAAAGCCGTCGGCGCGGTTGATGTAGAGTTTCTGGTTGGCCTCGGCGACCTTGCTGGCGACGATGGTGTCAAACTCGCGGATGATGGTGCGGCGCGGATACTTGGCGCCATACTTGGTCTTCAAGCCCTCAAACCACTCGATGGTGTACTCGGTCAAGTGGGCCAGCTTGTTGTCGATGTCCTCGATGCGCTCGTTCAGGCGCATGATGTTCTCCTCGGCCTTGTCGCTGTTGTACTTGATGATGCGCTTCATCGGGATCTCGAGCAGGCGCAGCAGGTCATCCTGGGTGATCTCGCGGTAGAACTGCGGCTTGAAGGGGGTCAAGCGCTTGTCAATGTGCTTGAGTGCCCGCTCCTGGTCCTTGGCGTTCTCAAATTCCTTGTCCTTGTAGATGCGCTCCTCGATAAAGATTTTCTCCAGCGAGACGCTGTGCAGCGTCTCCATTGTCTCGGCACGCTGGATTTCCAGTTCCTGCCGCAGGATGTCGCGCGTGCGATCCACACTGTAGCGCAACACGTCGCTCACGGTGAGGAACTGGGGTTTCTCGTCCTTGATGACGCAGCAGTTGGGGGAAATGGAGATTTCACAGTCGGTGAAGGCATACAGGGCATCGATGGCGATGTCACTGCTCGTGCCAGCCTGCAACGAGACGATGATCTCGGCTGTGGCACTGGTGTTGTCCTCCACCTTGCGGATCTTGATTTTGCCGCGCTCGCCGGCCTTGAGGATCGACTCGATGACAGTACCTGTGGTTTTGCCATAGGGCACGTCCTTGACCAGCAACGTGCGGTTGTCGAGTTTCTCAATCTTGGCACGCACACGCACACTGCCGCCACGCTCGCCATCATTGTAGTGGCTCACATCGATGAAGCCACCCGTCTGGAAGTCGGGATAGAGGTGGAAATCCTCACCGCGCAGGTAGCTCACCGCAGCGTCGATCACCTCGTTGAAGTTGTGGGGCAGGATCTTGCATGACAAGCCCACGGCGATACCCTCGGCACCCTGGGTGAGCAGCAAGGGGAACTTGGCGGGCAAGGTGAGCGGCTCGCGCTTGCGTCCGTCATAGGACATGCCCCAGTCGGTCACCTTGGGATTATAGACGGCATCCAGGGCAAACTCACTCAATCGCGCCTCGATGTAACGGCCAGCAGCGGCACCGTCACCCGTGAGGATGTTACCCCAGTTTCCCTGGGTATCGATGAGCAGTTCTTTTTGTCCCAGCTGCACGAGGGCGCTGTAGATCGAAGCGTCACCGTGGGGATGGTACTGCATGGTGAGGCCCACGATGTTGGCCACCTTGTTGAAGTGGCCGTCGTCGGCTTCCTTCATGGCATGCATGATGCGGCGCTGCACGGGCTTGAAACCGTCCTCGATGTGGGGCACGGCACGCTCTAGTATCACATAGGAGGCATAGTCGAGAAACCAGTTCTCGTACATGCCACTCAGTTGCAGTTTCTTATCTTTAGGCACCTGGTAGCTGGAATGGGCCTGTGGCTCACCGTCGTCATCGGCACCGTCACTGGGGGTGTCGATGCCGTCCATGTCGGTATTGTTGTCATCTTGGGGGTTGCCGTCGGCAGGGTCCTGTTGCTCCATGCCTTCCAGCTCGTCATCGTCTTTCTTCATATCAATAATGGAGTTTTAACCCGCAAAATTAATAAAAAAATAAAGAGACACAAAATTTTGCGTCTCCTCCACATTGCAACCGCACCAAAATTCATAGCAACGCCTTGAATATAAATCGGGCGATGTGGATGCGGTGGCGTTACAGTCCAGCGATGCGCACCACGGGACCAAATGGCTTCAAGTTGTCCTCGTTGCCGCCATTGGTGGTCAGGATCCATGCCAGCGGCTTGTGGCGCTTGTCATCGGGGAGCTTGGGCTTGGCGGCATAGCCATCGGTCAAGAAGACAAGGCCGTCATACTCCTCATGCTCGTAGTAGAAGTCGATGGCGGGTTGGAAACTGGTGCCTCCGCGCCCTGTCACCTTGATGCTGCGGGCTGCCTGCTTGAGGGCAATGGGCTTGTCGGTCGTGATCTTGCTGTCAAACTCGATGACCTCGATACGCTCGATACCCTGCTTGAAGAAACGGTTGATCACGGCCAGGAACTTGCGGATGTCCTCGTCGGGGACACTGCCGCTCACGTCCACGGCCACCAGCAGGCACGTGCTGTAGGCATACTGGCTGCCCATCGCATCAAAGCCATAGCGCCGGTTGGGCCTCATGCGCGTCAAGTGACGCTTGGTGCTCAGGATAGAAGCACGGAACTGGCTCAAGATGGCACGGAAGTTCTGCTTGCTCACCAGCGTGCTCTCGATCAACGCGCGCAGGTCACCGCTCAACGAGCCCCACTGGTTGCAGCGCTGGGCGGTCTCGATCTCGTGGTTGACCTTCTCGCTCATGAGTTCATCCTCCTCCCACAGCGATGCCCCCGCATCGGCCTCCAGCAGGTCATCGGTCAAGTCACCGCCATCACCCGTGAGGGGTAGATCCATGTCGATGGGGATGCCGTCACCATCGGCGTTCTGTTCGAGTTGCACCACCTGGCCGGCCATGAGCGAGTAGTATTGCTCAAAGGCCTGGTCGCGCGGGACATTAAAAATGCGCGGCGGCTCCAGTCCGATGGTATCCATCCCCTCCAGGTTATCGCTCAGCGTCATGTCGCTCGACAGGCGCATCACGTCGCGGCGCGGGTTATAAGGCTGGCGCTGGTAAGGGTGCTTGAGGATGATGCGCACCACCTCGGCCTTGAGACGCAGGGCCAGCTGGTTGTCGTCAAAGTGCTCCAGTCGCTCGGGATTATACTCAATAACCCCCTTGCCGCAACGCATGTCACACCCCATGTTGTCGTTACGCTTGATGGCGTGGGTACACAACACGGCAAAGATGAGTGGCTCGGTCAAGAACCAGTCCTGCGAGATGGTCTTTATGCGGTCACCGACGGTCATAGGTTGGCTATCATCTGGTTGATCAACTGCAACGCATCACGGCAATCCATCATGATAAAGGCGTTGGCGTTGGGATAGGTTGCGTTCTCAAAGAAGGAAGCAAAGTGGGCAATCGCCTCCTGGCGGCCATTGGTCAGCATCCAGTTGATGTACCGCACCAGGTTACGGCCCACGACCTCCACGGCCTTCTTGTCCACGCCCAACTCCAGTACCTGATAGATGCCCTCGTTGATGATGGCGATCTGGGGCATGGTATAGGATGCCAGATCATGCTGGCAAGCGGCAAAGTCGCTGAGCACATCACGCGCGGTGAGCATCCGCGACTGGTTGAGCGACTGGATGAACATCGATGCCGAGCGGGCACCAATCACACCTGTGATCATCTTGGCCAGACGGTTCATGTCGGTGATGTTGCCACTGGCCTTGAGCAGGCCCGACACACGCACCCAGGCACGACGGTCGGGTGTCTTGTCGAATGTGCCCTTGTTGATGTCCACGTTCTTCTCCAGCTCATCAGGATGCTCCTCGATAAAGTGTATCACACGCTGGTCCACGTCGTGCTGCTTGGCCCAGAAGAGCCACTCGCCCACCGTGGGACTGAAGAAATAGACGTTGAAGCGTGACACCAACGCGGGATCCAGGTCGGTCAACTGATACTCCTCACCGTCGTTGACGGCGGCGATAACGCGGCTGCCGGCAGGTAGGGAACGGCCTGCCAGCTTGCGATTGAGCGACAAATCCATGACCGATTGCAGAATCTCGGGCCGCGCACGGTTCATCTCGTCCAGGAAGAGCACCACGGGCTTGTCGTCCATCGGGAACCAGTAGGGCGGCATGAACTCGGTCTTGCCGGTCGCCTCGTCCTTGTTGGGCAGGCCGATGAGGTCGCCCGGGTCACTCATCTGCCCCAGGAACAGGGCGATAACGGGAATGCCCTGGTCCTCAAAGTGACGGGTGATGATTTCACTCTTGCCGATGCCGTGCTTGCCCACGAGCAGGATGTTTTGTGTCGATGGCGTGGTCTCGAGAATCGTCTTGAGGTCGCCGGTATTGATGGTAATTGCCATTATTGTAGTTGTTAGTTGTTAGTTTCTAGTTGTTAGTTGTTAGTGCGTTGGGCTACTCTAGCGGCAGGCCAGGGTTCCTATTGCCTGGAGGCGGTGATCCACTCTACCTTCTTGCGGGGGCCGGTGAGACGGTAAGGAAACAGTTTACTCAGCTCCATCAGGCGGGGAATATAAGCCAAGTCATGGGTGATGAGGGAATGGATGTCACCACCCTGTGTCAGGTCGATAATCATCGCTTTGCCGCAATTCATGCGGATGTGCAGTTCGCGGCGCCCGTCCTCCTCGTCCTCGGTGAGGTGATACTGCAAGCGCTGGCCCTGCATAATCTCATCCACCCGCTGCTGCAAGGCGCTCCTGGGGGCAGGGGCGGCGGCTTTACCAGCGCCACTGTCCACGAGACGGTGCAGCCATCCCTTGATGCCTCGCGGTTGCGGCGCTGTGGGCGCTGCATCATCCTGCATGACAGGTTGCGGGGCCACTTGCCAGTCGTCACGCATCTCGCCCCGCACGGTGAATCGACCGTCACGGGCCATGTAAGCAAACTCCACCATGTAGGGCTTGACCAGATCCAGGTGGTTGATGAAATCGTCGTGAGGAATAGAGAGGTCGAGGGTCTTATAGCGGTTCAGATGGATGAGCAGGCGGGCCTTGTGCCCATCGGCATGACGCTTGTCAAAGTGGTAGGTAATGCCCGTGCCGTCAAAGTATCGCTTCAAGTAGGCATCCATGTTGTTCAGTGCCATGTTGCGCATCTTCACACCCTTGCTGTCGGCCTTGAAGGCAGCGGTGAGTTGCTCCCGCCACGTGGCAGCGTGCTCCAGAAAGACGCGCGATGCCTCCACCACGCGGCCTCGGTCAATCACCTCCATGGGCGCACCACTCCACTGCTGGTGATAGTGCAGATCGTCAATATCGATGCGGGCACGCACATTGGACCCTTGCACGGCATGACATAATGTCAGTCCACAGGGTGACTTCACATTCAGTCCCACGCCATAATTGCCCATGTCCACGAGTTCCACCATCCCAGGGGTAATCACACCGTTGATGAGCTGGCTGTGGGCTGCCTCATATTCTTGCAGCATCCTTGCACTCAGCCGTGGGCCAGTGGCCTCGTGCCCATTGGCACCAGGCCTGTCACCAAAGGCCGGCTTCATCACATGGTCGATTTCCCCAGCCACGCGCTGTGACTCGGTTCCCTCAACTTCGGTATAAGTATAGATAAACATACACCATACTATCAAGCAAGAACCGTGCCGTTTTATCTGTCCAGTGTGGATTCACGTTAGCGGTGGGTCCAGGCGGCGAATTGCTGGCAGTATTTGTCGCGCAGTTGGCGGCAATGGGCCAGGACATCCTGTTCTATCTTCCCTTGAAAGTCTTTTTCGGTCGAAATGACCCACTTGGATTGCAGTTTGTCGATGGCTTCGTTACAGACATCCTTGTCAAAGATCATTCCCGAAATCAGGGCGACGGTGGCATCCTTGATGTATATACTCCAGCGCTTGGCATAGTAATCCCACATCAGGCCGCTCCAGTTGCGGCAGGCATAATCATTCAGGCTCCCGCCCCACGTGGTGATCAATCGACGGGCATTCATTTCATAATAGTCTTTGACCTGCTCAGTTGTGCCCAAATCCCGTGCCTGTGCCAGCCACTGCGCCAGCGATGCATGTGGTAAATGACTATTCAGGTCATCCAGGTCAGAAAGGAGATCAATCATTCGGTTGCTGTGGTCGTAGAAAGCGTCTTTGTCCTTCTCTGTCAAGGCTTTGTCAAGTGCCTGTTTCTCGACAAGGAAAAGGTCTCCAAGCAGTTGCCGTCCTACCCACACGAGGTCAATGGTCATCGCATCGGTGGTGACACGGTCTTGTGCCAGCAGATTGTCCCACACCGCCAGCAGGTCGTATGGATGATACTTGACGGTGCGATTCTCTTTGCCCATGACGGGATAGGAGCAAGGCAGGGGTGCGGCAAAGTTGCCTGGAGTGATATCGAGCACATTGTCATAAAGACACTGCCATGCCTCACGGGCATGGGAATCTTGATGCCCCGCATGACGGTCGGCGAGTTCATTCACCACCTGCTCGTCGGTCTTGGCAAAGTTCCATGCTTTTTCCAGAATGTACTCGTAGGGGAACTGCTGCACGTCGAGCCCCTCAAGCGTCGAGCCGATGCCCACAAGGTTGTCGCCACACTCGGCCAGGGCGCGCTCGATGCGCTGTCCCGCTTCCTTGACGCGGCCCTGCACATTGGTGTTGCCGCCAAAGTTGCCCAGGTAGCACCAGATGAACGGCTGGCCATAGAAACCCTCATGGTCGCGCCACATCTCCTTGTACTCGCAGTAGTAGTCGAGCATGGTCATCTTGCCCTGTGGCACGCCAGTGAGCATGGCGCGGGTGCGCTCGGGCGTGTAGTCCTTGCGCTGATAATAGAGGAACCAGGCCATCTGCAACCACTCGGCATCGGGGTCAACGGCAGTGAGGCTCTCATAGATGTGACGCGACACCTTGTTGAGATACTCTGGCTCAAAGCTGGGCGGATCGACCTCGTTGAAGGGGTCGATGCCGTAGATGTGGTCGGTGCCGAACAGGCGGGTCTGTTCTTCCAAGAACAGGCACTGGATGCGGCTATAGAGCGGATCCTCGCTATTCAAGAAATAGGTGCGGTACTGCTCGTCAAATCCCGCCCAGCCTCCCAAGGCCTGGATGTCGGCATCAGGGAACAGCTCACGCAACGCTCCAGGGACATGACCCGCAAAGGCCGGCAACACGGGGCGCATATTCAATTCCCGCTCACGCGCCACAATGCGCTGTTGCAAGGTGGTCTGACTCTCAAGCCACTGCTTGGGCAACGGTCCGCACCAGCCGTCGATGTTGGCCATACGGTGCCACGGCAAGTAAGCTGGTCCTGTAAAGTAGCCGCGCACCTGCTTGTCGCTCATGCCCAGGCTAGTCCACACGTTGTACCACACCGCTTCCTGTCCTGTGATGGCCAGCGGCAGGTTCACACCGTTCAACGCCATCCAGTCGATGAAGCGTTCCCAGTCGCGCCATTGCCAGAAGGGCATTGTGTAGCCCCATGTGCAGTAGTTGAGGAAGAAACGTTGTGGCACACGGGCCGTCACTCGCTCGGGGACGGACACACCAGGCAACACCGCGGGAAGCTGAACGGGCACATCGGCATACCACGACACGGTCACCATGCAATAACGGTTCAAGTAGCGGTTCAAGCCCACAGCCATCGACCCGGCATTGTTGCCACCGATGACAACCTTGCCGCCACGGCTTTCCAGGGTGAACACGTCCTTGCCCTGGTCGGCCTCGATAAGCTCAAACTCCACCTTGCCGGCCAACGTCGGTGCTAGCCTTGCGGCCAGCGCCATTGCCTGCTCCACATCACCAGTTACCGCCGCACTGGCAGTCACGGCCACGAGTGCAGCCATCATCCATATCGCTAATCGTCTTGCCATAGCCTTACTATATATCATTGTTGAGGACGCAAATGTAACGATTATTCTCTATAAATCATCACCCAACAACCCTTTTTCTTCCCTATCTACACCGCTGCATGAAACCAGCGTCCACCCCCAAAAAATCCGTTTAGCATAAAATAATGTGCAAAAAACCTCAAGAAACATTCAACTTCTTGTGCAATTATGAAGTAATTTTGTGGCTCAGATTCAACAAGCACAAGATGATTGGAACGATTGTGAACACTTGCACGATTGTGACAGGCACCCTTATCGGGGTGGCGCTGCACAAGGGCATTAAGGAGAAATACAAGAATGTGCTCTACGACGCATTGGGGCTGGCGTGCTTTGCCATCGGCCTTAACGCCGTGGTCACCAATCTGCCCAAGAGCCAGTACCCCGTGCTCTTTATCGCCGCCATGGCCATCGGCAGTGTGGTGGGCGTGGCGCTTGATATCGACGGCAGGTTCCACCGGCTGGTGGAACGCAAGAGCAAGAAGGGCGGACAGGGTCATTCATCCAGCCGCCTCGCCGACGGGCTGGCGACCGCAACCCTGGTCTATTGCATTGGCCCCTTGTCGATGCTGGGACCCGTCATCAGCGCGCTGGAGGGCGACAACACCTTCCTGTTTACCAACGCCACGCTCGATCTGGTCACGGCGACCATCTTTGGCTCGACCTATGGCGTCGGGATGCTGCTGGCGGCCCCTGTTCTGTTCTTGTGGCAGGGCCTGTTCTATACCGTAGCGATGCTGTCAAGCACAGCGGTGAGCGAGGCGCTGATGGCAGAGTTGCTCATTGTGGGCGGGCTGCTCATCACAGGCTCGGGGCTGTCCCTGTTGCGCATCAAGGACTGCCACGTGCTCAACATGCTGCCTGCACTGCTTGTGCCCCCCGTCTGGTATCTCATCATGGCTATGGTGGGATAAAGTGAGGGGGTAACAGTGGCAGTTTACAACTTTTTTGATTATCTTTGTCCCCTCTAACACAACAAACTAATATGAACTCCAAACGCCTCTTATTGATAGTCACCATCCTGCTTGCGGGAATCACGGTGCCCGCATGGGGTCAGATTGTCACGACCGACCACATTGGCGCGATTGCCGACAGCATACGTGAAGAGCTGGATAACAGGCCCTACTTCAGCCTGTACAAGGATACCTACTTTGTGGGTGGTACCGTGCTGGGCGGTGAGCCCACTATCCACAACAGCGATGTCAAGTTCCAGATCAGTTTCCAGCAGCGCCTCACCAAGAGTGTGCTCCCCTGGAACTCCTACCTGTACCTGTTCTATACCCAAAAGGCCATGTGGAACGTGCTTGAGCGCTCCCTCCCCTTTCACGACCTGAACTTTAACCCTGGTATCGGTATCTCTCGCTACATCATCCTGAAAGGCCGCCTTGTGGGTAAGGCCACTATGATGATCGAGCACGAGTCCAATGGGCGTGACGGTACCGCATCACGCAGCTGGAACAAGATTTCCTGGGCAGGAGAAGCCTACATCTCTCCGTTCCTGATGGCTCATGCCAAGTTCTGGATTCCCATCATCGACGGCAAGTACAACAGGGACATTCTCAAGTATATGGGTATCTTTCAGGCTGGATTCCAAGCCAAGAGCCTGGACGACAAATGGGTGCTCGACATGACACTGGTCAAGCGCAAGGGGTGGAACCTCAACTTCAACACGATTATCCAACTGGGCTACCGCATCAACCACAACTCCAACCAGTTCATCATGTTGCAGTACTACAACGGTTATGGCGAGAGTATGCTTGACTACAACCAGTACCACTCGCGCATCCGCATCGGTCTGCTCATCAGACCCCGCTTCTTCAGCGACTTCTAATCCATGCGGACACTTGTTGTCCCACGCTATGGCGACAAGATAATCACCCAAACCATTGGGAATTGTAAGTTTTTTATTACCTTTGTAGCAACAGAGAAAAAACAATTGGATTATGCAATACTGGATCAATCATCGCGGAGTGCAGTCGGGACCCGTGGAACTCGACGCTCTCAAGGAAATGGGGCTGACCTCAGCGGCCTATGTGTGGCACGAGGGACTGTCCGACTGGGTAAAGATCACTCAGTTGCCCGAGTTGCAAGGCCTGTATGAAATGGTGAACGATACCCCGGCGCCACAGCAAGCCACCACGGCAACAGCCCAGGCACAACCCCAAGGGGGGAACGAGCCCGCTGTCATGGGTCAACCCTACCAGCCGCAACAGCAGTCAAACAACCAGTCGCAACAGCAATATGCCCAGCCGCAGACACCCGACGAGCCCTGTCCGCCAACCAACCTGGTGTGGGCCATCCTTGCCACTGTGCTGTGCTGCATCCCCTTTGGCATCGTGGGCATCATCTATGCCAACAAGGTGAGCAAGTGCTACCTTGCAGGTGACATCATCGGTGCCAAGAAGGCCAGCGAGACCAGCGCATGGTGGTGCATCGCCGCCATCGTTGTGGGTGTCGTGTGGAGGCCATTGTCCATGTCCTTCATGGGTATTGGATGACGTGGTATTGAACCATGCGCCGAGCGCTTGTCGTCATCATTGTCATTGTCATTGCCGGACTCATGTTGCTCGGCAGGATATATTATGCATTAGACCCCGCTTCGTCGGCAGCATTTCCACGGTGCGCATTCTTGACGTTGACAGGCTATAAATGCCCCGGTTGCGGTAGCCAGCGAGCCATCCACGCCCTGCTCAATGGCGATGTGGCGGCAGCCTTCGGCTACAACGCCATGCTTTTCATCTCGGTGCCCTGGGTCGCCTTGTGCCTGTTTGCCGAGACCCAGCGCGTGCGCAATCCACGCCTCTACGCCCGCCTGCATCCTTCCATCCTCATCTGGCTCTTCCTCGCCCTCATCCTCGCCTGGTGGCTCCTGCGCAACATCTTCAACTGGTAAAACAGGTATCTTCTAGCTATTGAAAGCAGGGGCATAACCTATTGCTCAATGGCACAGGTCAAACTACAGCCCTCATGTCATCACCAGGTCTTATTTTATATAGTCAATGGCATACTGTAATTTAAGCCCTTCCTTCGCTATATGATGGCTAAAGTACCTAGCCCCTTTATAATTGGTATGCTCAAGATCACCATAATAAGTTAAATCAGGGAGATGAAACCTTGAATAATCGGCTATTAGCGCGCTGTCACCAAGCACATTACGCATCATTTGACGGTATCCGGTATCATCCAACAACTCATGGTACTTATAAACAGGGGTACTTAGAATAATCAACGTCATGTGGTGACTATCACAATATTCTTTAATTTTTCTCAAATAAGAAATCTGATATGAACACTTCTCATAGAGTTTCTTTTCTGTTACGCCATATTTTCCGCCAAAACTCTTTATGATAGCATTGATTATATCGTATGACCGGGGGTGATTCACCTTTTCCCTATCAATATAATGATAGCCGCCTCCCAGTTTCCTAGATGAAAACCACCATAAGGGCAATGATGTGAAGGAACTCTTCCAGAAAGACAATTTGGTGGAATAAAACTTTAAAAAATTCTTATAATCTAATATCGAGAATATCTCTTCAGATGCTCCAGGAATTGGTAACTTCTTATCTTCCAGATAGATAAAAGAGGCAAAGCCAGCACAAACGATAACCGTATCAATATGAATGTCGTCATTATACTCCATGACCCACTTGAGGCTGTTGTAACCCACGCCCAAACTGACTCCGCTATTACACAGGTTACATGAATGTGGGATTATAGAATCATTCCAAGCATGTTCTCCATTGGAAGGGCCTATCACGAGCGTATGTACATCTTTATCAATAACATTACGTTCTAATCGGCCAGGTGCAGTAGTCACCCAGAAGGCTTTTGCTGCCGCCATCATGGACACATATAACAGGCAGAATGTTAGAAATAAGAATATAAACTTTTTCAGCATACCGATTTAGAAATTAAAATAGATAAAACTACCTTGTCCATTATAACCAAAGAACGCAACAATCAAAGCAATAAACAAATCGAGAATCAAAATGTTGATTGTTTTATTCGTATAAATGCGTGACGCTCTCTGTATTGCAAATTCTTTTTTTCTTGAAGTCCAATCCAAGCAAAAAAGAAAGATAGCCATCGGTATTGGAAGCAAAGTACTAATATCAAATAGAAAAGACATATTCCATGAACCACTTGCCACTGTAGAAATAAATGATGATATTGATGGCACATCTGTAGCAAAGAAAATTACCTGACCGAATGCGACCAACACATACGTCAGTATCATCATGGCAAGATCTTTCATCAAAGGAAGCCCCCACCGCCCTTGTTTGAGCTTTTTATTCTTCCCAAATTTGCCAAAACATATCAGAGGGATGAACAATAGACTGTGATAGAAACCAAACAAGGCATAAGTCCAGTTAGCACCATGCCATAAACCAATGACAACCAAATTAATGCAAATCGCCAGGAAGAGACCCAATGTGGCGAGATTACGGAATGCAATATTAAGCGGCATGAACACGTAATCGGTAATCCAACTCGTGAGTGACATGTGCCATCTGCGCCAATATTCTGAAACATTCCTCGCTAGTAACGGATGATTAAAATTCTTGGTTACATTGAATCCCAAGATTTTTCCGACACCAATGGCCATATTGGAATAGCCGTCAAAGTCAGCATAGACTTGCACAGGCGAAAGCAACACCGCATAAAGCAGATAACTGGCATCTTTGCTTGAAAAATTAGTCCAGGCTTCGGTGGTAATCAGAGCAATGGTATCAGCAATTACCATCTTGGTAAAAATACCCCAGAGAATTTGCTGACAACCGTCAACTGCCAGATTATAATCAAATTGATGATTTTTCCTTAACTGAGGTAAAAACTTGTTAGGCCTATCAATAGGGCCCGACAGAATTGTTGGGAAAAAAGCGATATAAGTCGCAAACTCTATAAAACTCTCGGCTGGCTGTATTCTCTCGCGATGAATCTCAATCACATAACTGATCAACTTGAAAGTAAAGAAGCTGACTCCAATGGGAAGCACAATATTCAATGTGGACCATGATGCACTTATACCCACAGCCTGTAATAAAGAAGCGAACGAATCAGCAAAGAAATTCAAATATTTAAAATACAGAAGAAGTCCTACTCCTAAAACCACACCTAGCGTGGTGATTCTAGATGCCAGCCGTGACTTATTACTATTCATTGAAGCCTTAAGCCAAGCTCCTAGCAGATAGAACACAACTGTGACGCTAAACAACAAGGGCAGCATCTTCCAATCAACAAAGCCATAGAAAAAATAGCTTGTGATCAGGATCCAGATGTTCTGTAAATTCTTTCTCTGTGATACCACTGGCATGTAATAAACCAGAAATACCACAATAAAAAACAAAAGAAAATTAATAGAGTTTACAACCACTGTGATATTACTTATTTAGACATGATTGAATCAACCATCTCACCGACGTTCTTCCACTTCATGATTTCAAGAGAAGTAAACTTGATGCCGTAAGCCTTCTCTATTGCTACAATCAGCTGGATATGGCTCAGGGAATCCCATTCCTCAATATCATCAGCACATGTAGTATCAGTCAACTCGACTTCGTCCAAATCAAGGACATCGCAAAAGATCTCATTCAGTTTTTCAAAAATTTCTTTTCTTTCCATAATATTCTTAATTAAGTTAAATTCGCTCCATCAGGAATCAGAAAAAGGCACTTTGCCCGACTATATATAGCTGCCGCCATGAATGACAAGAGCATCCACACAACAACTTATCCTAGTCACTCTTTCTCTATATAGCATTCTTTGGGTTGATAAGTATCTATTTCCAATTCATATAGATCTGAACTTGCTCCTTGAATTTTCTTAAAGCCCAGATTAGAATAATGATGTTCTACCATTTTATTCTTGGCAGTGGGAAGATATTCACCGACAATTCTTTTATAGCCCGCCGCTCTAGCACGTTCCACAATAGTATTGAGGGTGAAATTCTCCATTCCGCGCTTCAACACGCGACAGCTCATGAACCATGTGTCCACAAATAGGGTATTGGGATCCATTGGTTTTAATATCACAACCGCTATCAAGCCATTGTCTCCGAATTTATCATGCAAGGTAAAACTCAAGTCGATAATATCAGGATCAGCGGCCATTGCTGTGACATCCGCCTCGGTATAACGTATCGTCCTCAAGTTGAACTGATTACTACGTTGAGAGAGCTGTGCGACTCGTGGAGTATTGAATTTGGTAAAACCACTAACGTTAGATACCATATTCAAGGACTTTAAAAAGTCTGACTCGTTGGTGAATGTCTTGCTTAACGATACACGTTTTGCTTCAACTTGATATTGCTTAGTGCGGTCTTTATCAGCATTACTATAGCTGGCCGTCTCAAAGAGATTCAATGAATAAAGATATTCCAGGTAGTCTCCAGGATCTTGGGGCAGTTCTGGCACAGTGATTCCACTGATATTCTCACGCACCATATTTCTTTCAAAGGGATTATCATCCAAGAATACCATGGAATCAAAACCTATATTCAATATACTTTGAATGGTACGGATATTATCAACCTTTGTTTCCCAGTTGGCCTGGAATACCGCGATATCATCGAGCCTCAATATCATATCAGGATGTTTCTCAAAGGGCTCTTTGGCCACCTCCTCATTGTTCTTAGAGGCCACACAAATAATAATTCCTCGCTGTTTGAGTTTCTTCACCCACATTTGGAATTCGGTAAAAGCCTTGCCAATTCCTAATCCATGCCCCAACTGAATACCCTCAATACCGTCATCACCAATCACTCCACCCCATGTAGTATTATCAAGGTCGAGAATCAGACATTTATTAAATTTACCTTTTATTGAACAAACGATATCCATTACTCGGCCTGCCACATAGGGCAAAGCGTCTAAGCTCAGCACCATCTCGGTAGAGACATAGACATTAGATGAGAACATCATGTCTCGGCCATACTTATTTTGCAAGCCTGCAATATCACAGATAAAGAGGTTGGGGTACCGCTGGGCCACATTCATCAATTCATAGTTGAGCTTGCGGACTTGATAAACCAAAGATGAAGTCACTTTATTAGCGTAGCTACCAAAGACCGCATCTTCTATCTCAGGATAATTGAAATAAATAATCTTCTTATTGGCAAAAGCGGGATTCTCACAGATAGAAGTCAGAAATGATAACCTATCATCAGCCAGCGATAGCTGCTGTTCAACAGAAAGCGTGCTGTGATACTCAGCTAATTTGTGTGTTGACTGAAATACGACAATCATATCGGCATCAAACGTAAACAGATCACTAGTAGGATCCATCAACTGTCGCTCAACCTGGTTGTACTCAGCCTCAAACAAATCAATAAAAAAACCGCGCTCAACACCCATGCCTTTAATAGCCGTAGCTAAGAACTGGGTCGCAGTATCGCCCACAAGAGCCATCTTGACAGAAGGAAGTCCTGATGGGATATTCTTGAGAAGTTTCTTAAGTTCCTTGAATTGAAGCATTCTTAACACTTAAACCATTAGTGTCCTGCAAACCCCGTGCAAGACTTGATATTCTAAGCGCTTGTTACGATAGCTGTATGGGTTACCCTCAATAAGAGTTCCGAGTCGAGTCTTGCTTTTCTCATTGTTAAAAAACTGAAGCTCACGCCTGTATATATTTGCCTTCATGTCCAAACACGATCAGGCCAAATAAAAACACACTCAATGAGCATCTATAGTTGCTTTACAATTAACAATGAGCAGTAGCTTACGAGACTACTGAACATTTAGGGACAAGCGCTATTGTAAATTCTTCTATATCTGTGCCATAATCCTAACATCAACTTTTGTTTCAGCATCAGATTATAGCTACTGCAAAGGTAGTCTTTTTTCTAGATATAGAATAACAATCATTGTGGAATTTGATTATTTCACGATAAAAATACCATCTATGGTGAATATCGGCTTAGGATGCCTGACTACATTTCATGACGAGTTGCCTATAGGTATTCATTGCCACCACTTTTGATGACTAGCAATGTCAAGACAATGAATTTAAGTTTGGCATGTTGTTAACTTGCCCGCCGAATTAAATGTGATGACAATTAATTGTCTTCAACTGGTGAATCGGGTAATATCGGGATAATAATAATAAAGGGAGTTGAAAAAATTTCATCTCCCTCCATTGTGGTTGCCTTGCCCGGACTCGAACCAGGAAATGCGGCACCAAAAACCGTTGTGTTACCATTACACTACAAGGCAATCCTATGTCAACCGAACGGCAAGCCGCTCAAAATTGCGGTGCAAAATTACTGCTTTTTTTTAGAATTGCAACCTTTTTGGCAGCATTTTTTGCACCGACAGGGTCAAATCACTTGACAATGAGCAAGAAATAGTTTTTCTTACCCTTCTGCGCAAGGATATATTTGCCATTGAGCAACAGGTCGGCACTGGCGGCCATGTTGGGGTCGGTGAGCTTTTCCTTGTTGATGCTCACGCCACCGCCCTGGGTCAACTTGCGCATCTCGCCCTTGCTGGGGAATACGGCAGCCACCTCGGTCAGCAATGAGATGAGCGGGGTACCCTCGTCAATGGCGCTACGCGGAATCTCAAAGGTGGGAACGCCCTCAAACACGCTCAGCAACGTCTCCTCGTCAATCTTGTGAAGGATGTCCTTGGCCTTGTTGGAGAACAGTATCTGTGAGGCCTCGACGGCTGTCTCATACTCCTCGGCGCTGTGGACCATCGTGGTGACCTCCTTGGCCAGGCGCTTTTGCAACGGACGCAGGCCAGGATCCTTCTCCTGCTCGGCAACCAGCTCGGCAATCTCCTCTTGGGTCAGGTCGGTGAAGATCTTGATGTATTTCTCGGCATCCTGGTCGCTCACGTTGATCCAGAACTGATAGAACTTGTAGGGTGAGGTGCGCTTGGGATCCAACCACACGTTGCCTCCCTCGGTCTTGCCAAACTTGGTGCCGTCGCTCTTGGTAATGAGCGGGCAGGTGATGGCAAATGCCTCTCCGCCATTCATGCGGCGTATCAGCTCGGTACCCGTGGTGATGTTACCCCACTGGTCACTGCCACCCATCTGCAGTTTGCAGCCTTCTTGCTCATAGAGGTGCAAGAAGTCATAGCCTTGCAGCAGCTGGTAGGAGAACTCGGTGAACGACATGCCATGGTCGGCATTGGCAGCCAGACGCTTCTTCACGCTGTCCTTGGCCATCATGTAATTGACGGTGATGTGCTTGCCAATGTCACGGATAAAGCTCAGGAACGTGAATTCCTTCATCCAATCATAGTTATTCACCAGAATGGCATGGTTGGGGGCATCGCTGTCAAAGTCCAGGAACTTGGCCAGCTGCTTGCGGATGCATTCCTGGTTGTGACGCAGGGTCTCCTCATCAATGAGCTTGCGCTCCTGCGACTTCATCGACGGGTCGCCGATCATTCCTGTCGCGCCACCAATCAGGGCGATGGGGCGGTGACCAGCACGCTGCAGGTGCTTCAGCATCATGATACCCACCATGTGGCCAATGTGCAACGAGTCGGCAGTCGGGTCAATGCCCACATAACCACTCGTCATCTCCTTGTTCAACTGCTCCTCGGTGCCTGGCATGATGTCATTGATCATGCCGCGCCATTTCAATTCTTCTACAAAGTTCATTATCTTATCGTTATTGATTAGGTTATTTTCTATTGGTTGGCAAAGGTATAAAAAAGTTTTCACACTTTGGACTTTAGTACCTTATAATTTACTACCTTTGCAAGTTCAAAACCATCTTATACCTAATTATATGGACATTAAACAATCAATGCAAGAAATCCTGGAGGCCGAGAGCAAGGCCGTCCTTAACATACCTGTAACCGATGACTACGAGAAGGCGGTCAACCTGATTGTGGAGCAAGTGAAGCGCGAGGGGGGCAAGCTGGTCACCTCTGGCATGGGCAAGTGCGGCCAGATCGCCGACAACATCGCCACCACCTTCTCCTCGACAGGCATTCCCGCCATCTTCCTCCACCCCAGCGAGGCTCAGCATGGCGACCTGGGCGTGGTGCAGCCCCACGACGTGCTGCTGCTGTTATCCAACTCGGGACGCACCAACGAGATATGCGCCCTCGTCTCGCTGGCACACAACCTGTACCCGCAACTCAAGATTGTGGTTATCACCGGCAACAAGGACAGCGAACTGGCCCATCTGGCCGACATCTGCCTGTGGACAGGAAAAACCCAAGAAGTGTGTCCCCTGGGGCTCACTCCCACCACCTCGACCACGGTGATGACGGTCATCGGTGATGTGCTGGTGGTCAACACCATGCGCGCGACAGGATTCACCCGCGAGGACTACGCCCTGCGCCATCATGGCGGCTACCTGGGCAGCATTGCCAAGGGGACAAAATACTAACCGTCAACCGACAACAATTAACCGTTAACTCAAAACAATAATGAACTCCCTGCCCGTCACAGTGGCTTTGCCCCGATTCAAGAACGACATGACCATTGCCCGCGCGCAAATGGCCGTGAGCGGCACCATGCCATCAAGCAAGGGGCTCGATGAAGGACTCGTCACCGAGATAAAAATCAGTTACATCGAGTTTCTTATCGCCAGCAATCGGGACATGGAAGCCGAGCAGATTGTCGAGGAGTTCATCTATGACGACGAGCGCATGCAAGGGCTGCCCGAACTGTATGCCGCATGGTTGTGGCTCGCACGCATGACCTTGCTCATCGACGGCGGCAACCCGTCACTCTCGCTGGGTGCCGCCGAGAACACCCTGCTCGTCCTGTCCCAACACTCGGGGAAGAAGACCGAGGACTTCAATGCCATCGTGGCATCGCTACTGTTCAATCTGGCCCTTGCCCACCACGATATGGGTGACAACAGCCGCGCTGCCAAGGAATTGACCAAGGCGCAACAGATCCTGGAACGTCTCACCAAGCGCAACGAATCCCGATTCTCGGCACTATTGCTCATGGCCGTCGAAGCCTCGACCGAGGTCATCAAGTCCAAGACCAAGCAGATGAACGTCCTGGCCCACTACCAGAGCGCCAGCGAGCTCTACATGAGCGAGTTGAACAGCGGTGATGCCAATGCCACACGCACCGCCATGTCCAATCTGGTGGACACCCTGGGCAAGGAAGGTGATATCATGCTGGAGATGGGCAATGGACGCAATGCGGTCAAGTACTATACCAAGGCGCTGCGCTACCAGAAGAAACTGGGCGAGAAAATGGGCCTGCGCGAGCTGCAGCTCTCCATCGGGCTGGCCAGGGCGCTCATGCGGCTCATCAACCGCCGAGCCGCCGCCGAGCAACTGCTGCGTTCACTGCTCCCACTGGCCCAGCGCCTCGATGCCACTACCGAAGCACACGAGATCCAAGACCTGCTCAACAACAAGAACAAAAACGTGAATATTATGACTTTGCTCAAGAGTATTTTTACTGTTGCCCTGCTCATCGTAGGCACATTGAACATGCAGGCCCAGCTCATCGTGGGTCACCGTGGTTCGCAATGGGGTGTTGAGAACACCCGTGCCGCATTCATCAACGGCGCCGAGGCTGGAGCCTGGGGACTGGAGTGCGACATCCGTGTTACTGCCGATGGCACCTTTGTCATCAGCCATGACGACAGCTACAAGCGCCTGGGTGGTCCCGAGACCAAGATTGCCAGCATGAGCACCGCCACCGTGCTCGCCACGCAACTCACCAGCAAGCGCCATGGCATCACCTATGCCGCCACACCCTGCACCCTGGGCGATTTCCTCGACCTCTGCAATGAGCGCAACGTGGTGCCCGTGATCGAGATAAAGGTGTGCACTAACATCCACAGCAACACCCAGGCCGAGAACGAGCCCGTCTTTGACGGCATCCCGGCACTCATCAACCTCATCGACCAGAAGCAGTGCAGCGACCGCGCAGTCATCATCTCGTTCATGCCTGGCGTGGTGGACTTTATCCACCGCCATTACCCCGACATCACCGTTCAGGTGCTTGCCGGCGACGAGGATGGCACCATCGACGAGTGGGTGGACTGGTGCATCGAGCGCAAGATGGACTTGGACTGCGTCCACACCATCGTCACCAAGAGCGCCGTGGACCGCATGCATGCCGCCGGGCTCAAGGTCAACGTGTGGACAGTGGACCGCGTCGAGGACTTTGAGCGTGTCAAGGCTGCTGGCGTGGATTACATCACCACCAATGCCCGCTTCCCCAAGAATCTGTGATTCAGGATTGATTCAGCCGTCACTTCGGGAGACTGAATCATCATTCATTTAAGTCTCGCAAGTAGATAACTTGCTCACCGTGATTACAGGCCGTAGAGGGAGCCGACGGAACCTTCTTGTATCTGCTGTAACAGGTTGGGGTTAGATATCAGCTGGTAGCCCTGGATGCAGGACCACACGACCATCACCACAATGGCGATAAGCATCCACTTCTTGGCCGACGACGAGGCGGCATTGGCACCTTGCATGTCACCCTGCATGTACTTGGTCTTGACACTATTGGCCTTGAAGATGGCAACGAGGCCAGGTATCGCGCCGATGAGGTTGCACAGGCACAGGAACGACAACACCGTGACGAGCACCGACTCGGTGAGCCACGTCTTGGGCATCACCTGCCGGCTGGGCTGGTTGGTGCTGGGGCCATACTGCGGTTGGGCATAGGGCTGATTGGACGTGCCCTGACCATAGGGCGTGCCATAGGGCGTGGGCTGCGTCGGTTGTTGACCGCCCATGGGGGGAACCTGCGGCAGCTGCACCTCGTTGCCCATCGGGGGCATGGGAGGCACCGGCATGCCGAGGTTGCCTGGGTTGGTGGGTTGCCCAGTGAGTAACGCCATTAATTCGGGTACTTGACTGGCCGACGTCCAGTTGGGCATACCCTCGCACCACACGAGAGAGTTGACCGTCAATCCATGCAACAACAGTTCATTAGGTTCAAAGGGGCCTGCCTGCTGGCCGTTTTCTGCAATGTAATACTTCATTGTTTATTCCGTTTATAAATCATTTTCTCTTGCAAATGTAGTATCATTTTTTGAGAAAACCAACACTCTTTTCATGATATTTTTTCACACAAATGGCACGATTCGTGCAGAATTATCAAAATATTTGTTGTAATTTTGTCATGATATAACCAAAAAGCGAGAGAAGATTATGAAACATTATCTTGAGAATTTGCAGGAAACCATCCGTCAACACTGGACCCAAAAAGCGCTGTGTGACTACAATGGCGACACCTTCTCCTATGCCAATCTGGCCACCAGCATCGAGCAATTCCGCATCTTCTTTGCCACCACAGGCATCAGCAAGGATGATAAAATTGCTATCTGCGCCCGCAATTCTGCCCGATGGGCAATGACCTTCTGGGGCATCAATGTCAATGGACGTGTTGCGGTCCCGCTATTGTCCGACTTTCACCCCAACACGGTTTCCTCCCTGACCAACCACTCGGATAGTGTTCTGCTGTTTGTTGACGAGGACATCTGGGCCAAGATGGATCCTGCGGCAACGCCCAATCTCAAGGCCGCCATCAATATCAAGGACGGCCAGTTGCTCTGGCACCAGGACGACGAGGTGGCCCGGGCCTGGGAAAACCGCAAGAAAGCCTTTGCGCAGCAATATCCCATGGGGCTGTTCCCCGAGCAGGTGTCCTTCTCGACCGACAACCTCGATGACGTGGCCATCATCAATTACACGTCGGGCACCACCGGCAACCCCAAGGGGGTGATGCTCACCTATGAGGCGATCTCGGACACCGACGACTTTGCCAACTCACATTTCCCCAACCATCCCGGCGAGACCGTCGTGTCGATGCTGCCACTGGCCCACATGTACGGCCTGGCCATCGAGTTTATCCATCCCAACGTGGATGGCGTTACCGTCTATTTCCTGGGCAAGACGCCATCGCCCACCACCTTGCTCAAGGCGATGCAAGACATCAAGCCCTACATGGTGGTCACCGTGCCCCTGGTGATGGAGAAAATCTATGCCAACGCCATCAAGCCGGCTCTGGAGAAGGCCAAATCGCTGCTGGCCATCCCCGTCTTGAACAAGCTGATATACCGCAAGGCCCGCAACAAGATGATTGAAGCCTTTGGCGGCGGGGTGCGCTGCTTCATCATGGGTGGGGCGGCACTCAATCCCGAGGCCGAGCAATGCTTCAAGAAGATACGCCTGCCCTATACCGTGGGCTACGGCATGACCGAAGCCTGCCCGCTGCTGGGATATGAGTGGTGGACCAGGTTTGTACCGGGATCCTGCGGCAAGCCGGTCCACGAGCTGCGCATCGACTCCGATGACCCTCAGCACATCCCAGGAGAGATCCAAGCCAAGGGACCCAACTTGACCATAGGCTACTATAAGAACCCCGAAGCCACCGCAGCAGCCTTTACCGACGACGGGTGGTTCCGCACGGGCGACCTGGGCGTGATGGACGACAAGCGCAACATCTTCATCCGTGGACGCATCAAGTCGATGATCCTGAACTCCTCGGGCCAGAACATCTACCCCGAGGAAGTAGAGGCCGTGCTGGCTAACTGCCAGTATGTGGACGAGTGCCTGGTGGTGGACCGTGATGGCAAGATTGTGGCGCTGGTTTATGCCGAGCTGCCCGAGGACATGGACGACAAGACCAGGGAAACCCTACCCGACATCATCCGTGATGCCGCCAACAAAGACCTGCCCACCTACAGCAAAATCTCAAGAGTGGAACTCATGGACGCCCCCTTTGAAAAGACCCCCAAGAGAACCATCAAGCGATTCCTGTATCAGTAACCCTTATCACACGCCATAGCGTGAGGTGCTTCTTGCTGTATTGTATCATCAATTGTCACCCCCCTAATTTTAATTAGGGGTTGTGACGTTAATGTGAAATAAAAACTGTACCTTTGCGACGCAAATAGAGGGTCGCATTGTATGGGCATGATGGGTTCCACCCCCAATGCGGCCTCACGATGAGAACTTATTGAACCCTTTAACTAACTATCAAATAAATGTAATGTGATGAAACAAAACCTCACCCTATTCGTTTGGGCCATCATGGCTGCGGCATTAATGAGCAGTTGCGATGACCCTGAAGTCGCCTTCAATGAGGAAGCATTCGACATTCCTTTCCTCTTCTCTGAGGGCTACCAGGACTCCATCCAGTACCCCTACGACCTTGCCTCGCCTCTGTCGGACTGGCTCTCAATGATCAAGGACGATACCAAGGTGTGCAAGCTGAGCATTCCAGGCACCCACGACTCCATGACCGGAATGGGGTTCTACCAGATCTGGCTAAAGAGCATCTCCAACATGACCGCAATCAGCCAGCTTTGCACCTTTGACGAGCAGATGAACAACGGCATCCGATTCTTTGACTTCCGCCCGGTGGTGTCGATCGACACCCTCGCTACTACCCCAGCCGAACGCCAGATTCTGAGGCTCGCACACGGCTTTACCGAGGTCGATGTGAAGTTTGAGGAGTCGCTCGACTGGATGAAGGAATTCCTCGCCAAGCACCCCTCCGAGTTCTTCATTATCAAGATCCAAGCCGACAACGGTATGGAAAGCCAGCACAACTGGACGGTGCTCCTCCACAATCTTCTCGCCAAGTCCAAATATGACGGCCTCTTTGTCACCAATTGGCGTCCCGACATCACCGTGGGTGAGATGCGTGGCAAGGTGCTCATCCTGAGCCGATACAACCTTGTTCCGATCAACCACGCATTCCATTACCCCATCGCCTACTGCAACTGGCCCGATGAGGACCCCGATGTCAACGAGGAACTCGACCCCGTGGCTCAACGCTCATGCGCCATCTACAATATGGAGGACACCACCATCAAGGCCACGCTCTACAAGCAGGACTACTACAAGACAACCACCGAGAAGCGCCTGGAGAACAAGAAGAAAACCGTCATCGACATGATGCACAGTGCACGCGAGGCAACGGCTAGCGACCAGAACATCTGGATCGTGAACCACTGCTCGGCCTACACCGAGGTGTCGCCCCGTGGCTATATCACCAACGCCACCAACCTGCACCCGCTGGTGATCAACGACCTGCTCAACAACGAGGGCACCGTCGGCATCATGCCCATGGACATGGCATGCCACGACTATGTGCACGCCATCGTCAACGGCGGCACGCCCTACACCAGCGACTACCTCTACGGATTCCGCCCCCTGACGCAGTCGCTCACCAACCTCCTCATCAAATCCAATCAAAAATTCTTCAAGTAAATAGTAGTACACACTATGAAAATCAAGATATTCTTCCTCACGATTCTCACCGCCTTACTGGGCGCAATGAACACCTCGGCGCAAAGCGAAACCGATAAAAACAGCAAACTGCACTCCCCCCACGGATTGTTCAACCACCTGTCAATCGGCCTCAACACCGGCCTCTCGGGCACCGGTATCGACGTCACCATGCCCGTGCACCGGCTCATCACCGTGCGCACCGGTTACTCCGGGCTTCACATCGGTGAGTACAAGTTCAAGTCCATCAACACCGCCGAGGAACTCACGGGTACGGCACTGGTCGAGGACGACGCCGTGCGCCGTGCTCAGATGTCCGACAAGATAGAGCTCGCCGCCAAGCCCAACTTCTGGAACGTGTTCCTGCTTGCCGAGATTCATCCCTTCACCAACGATAGTTTCCACTTCACCGCGGGTCTCTACTTCGGCAGCAAGAACTTCCTCCACTTCCGCAACACCAACGAGGGCGCTCTCGACTTCCTCTATGATGCCAACTGCAAGGTTACGGACTACAACCGTGCATTCGCCACCAACTTCAGCCCCGTGGGAATCAAGTTTGGTGACTACGTCTTCACTGCCGACGAGAATGGCAACATCGACGTGATGATGAAGACCAACGTCGTTAAGCCCTACCTGGGTGTCGGCGTCGGCAAGCACATCGCCGAGAAGCACCGCCTCAGCTTCGCCCTCGACCTGGGACTCATCTTCTGGGGCTCCCCCAAGTTCGTGCTCAACAACGGCGTGGAAATCAAGTCATCCAGCAAGGAAGCAGGCATCACCCAAGTTTTCTCGTGGCTCAAGGCCTGGCCCAGCCTGCAATTCAAAGTCGCCTACAAGATCTTCTAACCCTCCTGCAACATCCACAGTGGGGCGAGATACTCTGACCGGGTATTTCGCCCCATTGTTTTTTGACTGCCCTACATCACACAGGCGCAGGAGTGGGTTACCTCCAAAACGGAACGATTAAATTCAGGCAGCTCATCCAAGTGGAAGAAATGGTACCATTGCAACAGCCTTAAAGCCAACCATAAAGCCAACAATAACATACATATATCCAATCCACATTACTCAAGAAATAGGTCATTCATTGTGATCGTTGCATAGATGCCACTTGAATACATGTTTTGTTTAAGCCCGTAGGTTGTAACAAGTATCGTGTGGGTGGCATCACGCGTTTTTGTCAGGTGGACAAATGCGTTGGCCCTTTCCCTCAAGTGTTTCTCATATTCCCCTGTAACTGTATATAGATCCTTGCAGTATTTCATCTCGCAGATGTCTATAATGTGATCACCACGACACAGCAGCAGATCAATCTGCACGCCAGGCCATTCTGTCCCATCTTTATCGATGTGTTTAGGCGAGGACCATGCACAGATATTGGTCAACACCCCCTTGATGCTCAGTTTTGCCCGAATCTGGCTGATGTGATGCAGGCAGACTTGTTCAAAAGCATAGCCCGCCCATGCGTTCCTTGCGCTTTCTTTGAGGTTAGACCAGTAATGCTCGTCCAATCCCGAATGCCCCGCGACAAACTTGAGAAAATATAGTGAGAACAAGTCAGTGAGCTGATAGATGCTGCCGCGCTCTTTCTTACCAAAAGATGAATACTTGCGTATAAAGTCGCATCGGCACAGGTTATTGAGTGCAGTAGTCAATGCGCCGCCATTATAATCCCTGATGGTTTCTTTTATCTCTTTTAATGTCAATCCCTTATTTTTTATCGCCAGCACTTCAACCACTTGGCGGTAGATGGAAGCGGATTTGAACAATGAACGGAACAGGAAATCATATTCAGTTCTTAAAGGAGCACCATTCCTATAAAACAGTTCATCGATATTTTGGTCAAAAGGTAACTCTTTTTCAAGCATATCAAGATAATAAGGAATCCCTCCAAGGATCATATAGGCCTCAAGAATCTGATATCGATTCCATATAATTCCCTTTCGCTGAGTTAAGAACTGCTCAACTTCGTGCAGGTTGAAAGGGGCAAGATAAATAGACCTTGAAACCCTGCCGTATAATCCACCCTTGTCCCCGATAATTCTGTCAATCATCCATGATGTAGCAGAGCCACAAACAATCAGTGTGAGCCCGTTGCGAGTTGATGCCCAACTATTCCAGAAATAGCCGAAGGCCTTGATGAACATTGATTTAGGCGTGTCCATCCATGGCAATTCATCAAGAAAAACCACGATACGTTCTTTCTGAGCACATGAAAGATAATCACGTAGTTGCCTAAACGCCTCAAACCAATTCTTCGGCATGGAGAACTGACGATGGCTATATTTTTGTAACGCTTCATTAAAAAGTGCCAACTGCACCTTCATTGGCGTTTCAAAACTTCCTGTGAAAAAGAAATCAAACTGTTCGTTAAAGAATTGTTTGATAAGGTAGGTCTTACCCACACGCCGACGACCATATACTGCCACCAAGCGCGCCTCTTTCTCTTCACATATCGTGCGCAGGATCTTTTGCTCTTTCTCTCTCCCGATGATGCTGCTTGCTGCCATAATCCGTTTCTTGTTGATTTACTGGCGCAAAGATAAATCATATTTTCCAGACAAGCAATTATTTTTAGTCCTTAACTCATTTTTTTGATACGTTAGAGACTAATTATGGTTTATTTTCAGTCCTTAACTCAATTATATGATACGTTAGGGACTAAAAATGAAAAAGGAAAGAGGTCTATAATACTCTCATCCAAGCGGAAGAACTTGCCCCATTGCAGCAACCTTAAAGTCAGACATAAAGCCCCAAAAACCAACCAAAATATGTACCATAAAGCCATCCACAACCACAAAGATAAATGTTTCTAAAACACAAAGACACAAATCATTACATCAAAAGAAT
>CAMVAP010000013.1 GCA_947165485.1 uncultured Prevotellaceae bacterium | reverse complement strand
AAGTTGGGCTCAGCCGTGTTCTTGATAATGGAATCAATCTCGGCGTTCTGCTCCTTGATACCAGCGTCAACAGCGGGCTCGTAGTCAGCATAGGTGATCTTGTCAAACGGCGGGATGCCGTACTGGTTCTCATACTCCGACATAAACGGGTTGTTCTCGGTTGATTTCTTGTCGCTGCAGCTCACCAGCGTGAGGGCCGCAAGGGCAAGAACGGTGAATAAAACTTTCTTCATGTCTCTTAATCTTCAATTAAAAATTAATATTATTATTTGCTCTTTCTGGTCGTGTTATCGATGTCAAAGGTAACCAGCAACGGATAATGGTCGCTGCTGCCGCCCACGAGGCGGTCGGCATGGAGGGCGCGCAAGTCACCACGGTAGAACACCTGGTCGATCCTGTAGCGCAGGCCATGGCGGTTATAGGTGTAGGCGTAGCCCCGCCCCGAGTCGGCCCATGCATCATGCAGGTCGTTGCCACGCAGCGTGCGGTAAACATGGGATGTGGGGACATCGTTCATGTCACCACACACGATGAGGTTGGCCGGCGACAGGTCGAGCTGCCTGCGCACCGATTCAGCATTGTCACCGCGCAGGGCAAATGACCGCTTCATCCTGCCGATGGGCGACGGCTTGACCTCGGGCGAGATGCGCACGTTCATCCCTCGACCGAAGTTTAATTGATAGGACTGCAAGCGGAAGTCCACGACGCGCAACTGCTTGCCCCGCGGCAATTGCAAGTCAAAGGCGCGCGCCAGATAGGAATACTGGTCGCGGTTGAAGCCCAACACCGAGCGGGCATACTGCGGCTCGCCCAGCGGGGTTGTCGTGAACGGGAACTTGGACATCATGCTCAGGCCCTCGTTGCCAAAGTAGATATAGGGGAACTTGGCCTCGATCTCGTCGATATAGGGTTTCAAGGCCGGAATTTCTTTCCAGTCGATGCCGTTGGCACTGGCTTCCTGCATCACGACCACATCGGGGTCGGCATCCAGGATGAGGCGCATCGATTGTGACGGCTGCTCCTTGAGGTCGGGCTCGTTATAATTGAATGTCAGCACGTTGTAGGTCATTACTTTGAGCACGAGGGACGGGTCGGCTGGCACGGGCAGGGCATTCTCCGATGTGTTCATCGGCGTGAAAACCTTGATGACGGGCAACGAGGCGATCAATGCCAGCAGGATGATGGCGATGGACCACCATCGCCGCCACAACAGTCCCGCCAGCAGGAGCAACAACACCAGCATCAACAACGGCATGAACGACAAGGTCATGAAGGGGGCCAGGAAGAACGACCGGGGGTCAATCAATCCCGAATAGGCACAACATATCAACAGCACACAGGCGATGAGGCAAATCACCTCATAGGTGTAATTGACCTTCTTCTTGCGGCGGTAACCGTTGTGGGTGAGTCTATATCGTTGAAAAATCATTGTATGAGAAATCGCTCTAGTATTGCAGTTTATTTGTATATAATATATGTATGTGTATCAAGGTGTTCGTTTGCGGGAGGCCTTGAAGAGCTTGTCCTTCTCCTCATCGGTCAACGCATCATAGCCCGCCTGCTTGATTTTGCCCAGGATGATGTCCAGTTCCTCCTCGCTCACGGTGTCGGTGGGACGATGAGGACGTGACGCCCGGGGTGCCTCGTGCGATGTTGAGGTTGGACGAGCAGGCCTCTTGAACTCGGGCCAATGCCAAGACCTGCCGTTAAACAGGCCCACCACGCCATCGATGGCAGCATTGAGCGGGCGGGTGATGTCACGTCCACGCTTGATGCTCAGCGCAAACCAGGCTCCCACGAGGGCACCGCCCAAGTGGGCGATATTGCCCCCCACATTACCACCTTCCATGCTCAACAGCGAGATCAATACCGTGACAATGGCGATCCACTTGATCGACACCTCGCCCAGGAACAACAGCCCGATCTTGTAATCAGGCACATAGACCGCCGTGGCCACCACGATGGCCACCACCGATGCCGAAGCCCCCATCAGGTAATACACACCCCCATGAGTGGTAAAATAGGGCAACAGGTTGGCGGCAAGCAGATAGAGCAGGGCACCCCCCCACCCTCCGAGCAGGTATAACCCGGTCAAGTGCTTGGCCGAGAAAAATTCCATAAAGATGCGCCCCAGCCAGTAGAGCCACAACATGTTGAACAGGATGTGCAGCAGGCCATAGTGGACAAACATATAGGTCACCAGGGTCCAGGGCCGCCTCAACAGCAGCCACAGGTCGCTGGGCAGCTCGACCCATTGCAGCACGGCATCGCCCGTCGAGTTCATCAGGAAAGCCCCTATCGCGACAACGTGCAACAGCAAGAACACACCGATGTTGATGAAGATGATCCTCAACAGCATCGACCCCCGCAGGTAACTGCGCTTGATATCGTCAATAAAAGCCATTGCCGCGTGATAACGTGCCGTTATACTTCCAGTAGAGTATCATGATGATGCCGGCAATCAGGCCACCCAGATGGGCAAAGTGGGCCACGCCAGGCATCGTGTGGGAAACACCGTAGAACAGTTCCAGCAAACCATAGCCCAGCACCATCCACTTGGCCTTGATGGGGAACGGGAAGGGAATGATGTAGAGGGGCATGTTGGGGAACAGCATACCGAAGGCCAGCAGGATGCCAAACACGGCACCCGATGCGCCCACCGTCACCATCCTGTTATAGAAACTGTCCATCGTGAAGTCGGCATGACCCGAATTGATGGCGTTGATGATCTCCTGCACACTACTGCCTGCCGGACCGGTGACACTGGCGGCCAGCATGTCCTGCCAGGTGAATTGCCACACCAGTTCCTGCACCAGCGCAGCGCCCAGTCCGCATGAGATGTAATAAAACAGGAAGCGCTTGGAGCCCAGCGCCTTCTCAATCAGGCTGCCAAACATCCATAGCGAAAACATGTTGCAGAACAGGTGGATAAAGCCCCCATGCATAAACATGTAGGTAAAAAACTGGGCAGGATTGAAATCACTCCCCTGCCAGAAGTGCAACCCCAACCACTGGTACAGGTCAAGCACACCCGTGCGTTCAAACACAAACGTAGCCAGCCAAACAATCAAATTGATGATAAGCAGGTGCTTAGTCACCGGCATGATGGATGACCACATTGATCGATTATTATATTGCATATTCTATAAATGCTTTATTTACTGAATTACCGCACAAAAATAAAGAAAAAGTCCCTATATGAGTTGATTTTTACGATAAAAAAAACAAAAAATCATCATTTTTCGCAAAAAAAACGCATTTTTTTTGCCAATTATTTTGGTGAAACTATTGTTATTCTTATATTTGCGACAATTAACAACATTTCATTTTATTCACATACCTAATTTTTTAAAAAAATTTACACTATGAACAAGACTGAATTAGTACAGGCAATCGCTGAAAAAGCCAATCTCACCAAGGTTCAAGCTAAGGCTGCTCTCGAAGCTACTCTCGAGGCTATGGGTGGCGCACTCAAGAAGGGTGACAAGGTCGCTCTGATCGGATTTGGCACCTTCCAGGTGATCAAGAAGGACGCTCGCCAGGGCATCAACCCCGCAACCAAAGAGGCCATCAAGATTCCCGCAAAGAAGGTCGTTAAGTTCAAAGCCGGCGCTGAACTCGCTGAGATGGTAAACAAGAAGTAATAATCATTCTGCTTGTACCAGATTAGTTAACGCCTGCCGCATCTCCTGGGTGGAAATGCGGCAGGTGTTTTTTTTTATACGCTAGTGACTCCTTGAGAAAATTGAGTGATAAAAAAAATCGCCAATTGGGGTGCGATTGTTCAAATAATTGTTTATTTTTGTAGGTTGATTTTATCAATCAGCTTGACAAGAAACAAAATGAGCATATAGTAACAATCAAAAACCATTAAAGGCTTATGGACAAAACATTTACCCACCTGACATGGGTGCGCCGCTTGATGGCGGCAGTGGGATGCCTGGCCATGGTGACCGCCGTCCAGGCGGCCAACATCACCATCGATGGTATCAACTACTCGACCAACACTACCAAGAAGGAGGCGACCGTCGCCAAGTACACCATCATCAAGGCAACGGCCACGACTCCCGCCGACACGCTCTTCTACAAGGGCGACATCGTGATTCCCGAGAAGATCACCCACGAGGATGTGGAATACACCGTGGTGGCTACTGCGGCCAACTCGTTCCTGGACTGTAAAGAGCTCAAGAGCGTGACGCTCCCCGCAACGTGTGTGACCATCGGGCGCAACACCTTCAAGGGTTGCAGCGCACTGCTGACCAGCCCTATCCCTCCCACTGTGACGAGCGTGGCCAGCGGTGTGTTTAATGGCTGCACCAGTCTGGAAGAAGTTATCATCTGGCCAGGCTGGGCCAAGCCCATCAGCGAGGAGTTTGCCAACTGTTCAGGCCTCAAGCGCCTGGTCATTGCTGACGGTGCCACGCCCGTGGTGATGAAGTTGACCGCCTTTGGCAGCAATGCCGAAGCCCGCACGGCTCTGGCCAGCATCGAGTACATCTACATGGGCCGCAACGTGGATGCCAGCGCCTACCAGAACAATGAGCAGCCGTTCCACAACATGAGTGGGTTGAAAGCCCTGAACATCGGCGGCGAGACCACGACCATCCAGAGTACTACCTTCCAGGGCTGCACGGCCTTGACGACGGTAGTCTTTAACGAGGGCAACAAGGTTTCGAGCATCGGATCAAGTGCCTTTGCCAGCTGTACCTCACTGACCAGCATCGAAATTCCCGCAGCCGTGACCACCATCGAACAGAGCGTGTTCAACGGATGTCGCAGCCTCACTAGTGCGACGATGGGCGACAACGTGACCAGCATCGGCATCACGGCGTTCTACAACACGGGACTGACCTCGATCACCCTGCCCAGCGCATTGACGACCATCAACCAGAGCGCATTTGAAAACAGCAAACTCGCGGGTAATCTTGTGCTGCCGGCAGCCGTGACCGCCGTGGGCACCCAAGCCTTTGCCGGCACCCTGCTCACGGGCGTGAGCATTCCTGCTGGTGTGACCAGCATCGGCCAGGGCGCATTTGCCCCCATCGCCACCCTGGCAGACATCACCCTCGACGGTGGTAATGCCGCCTTCAAGCTGGACAACGGTGTGCTGCTCAATGCCGCCGGTACCCGCCTGCTGGTGACGGCCCACGAGGGCAACATCGGCACGAGCTACAGTAGTGCCACGGTGACCAGCATCGACAACTACGGCCTGGCCTACGCCCCGTTTACCAGCGTTGACCTGCCCGCATTGAAGAGCATCGGCAACTATGGCATGGGTATGAGCACCATTGAGGCCTTCACGCTCGACAAGAGCGTCACCGTGGGCCAGAACGCCTTTGCCGGTTCGGCCCTGCAGACGATCGTTATCGGTGAGGGGCGCAACGAGATTCCTCAAGGCTTGTGCGCCGGTTGCACCCACCTCATCAGCGTGACACTGCCCAGCACCGCCACCAACATGATGCTCAACTGCTTTGAGGGCTGCACCGCCCTGGAGACGATGGAGATTCCCGCCAACGTCAACTACATGGAGCCAGGCTCGGTGCCCGCCACCATCCAGGAGCTGCGCGTGCTCAACGTCAACACGCCCGCCCTGGCAGCCGGTGTGTTCAACGAGAGCCAGGGCAACGTCATCTGCAAGGTGGCCCCTGCCTCGGTTGATGCCTTCAAGAGCGCCAACCAGTGGCGTTACCTCAACATCGTGGCCGACGAGACCATCTCGGGCGAAGGCTCGACACTGGGTTGCCCCACGGGTCTGTACTTTGCCACCACCAGTGGTGACCTGATGTACCAGGACGAGAAGGGCAACATCGTGAACACCAACTTCAACGCCGGCCAGCACGCCTTCACGCTGCACAACTACAAGAACCGCGTGTATGTCGCCGTTGCCGGCCAGCGCTTTACCTATCAGGATCCCGCCCAGCCCCTGGGTGACGGCGAGCTGTTCTATGTCAACAACACCAACGGCATCTTCTACCGCGTGACCGTGCTCAACAACGTGGGGTATGCTCCCAGCGAGGACCCGTTCACCATGTTCATCGACGAGAACGAGAACAAGATCTACATCAGCGACCGCAACGTGGGTATCCACGAGCTGAACGCCGACACCACGGGTCTGTATGGCTCACAGCCCTTCCTGTTGCAGAACCAGTGGCTGCCCTACTACAATGACGAGATCAGTTGGGGCTCGATCACCGGTGGCTTCACTCAGGACAAGCACGGCATCTTCTGGATGAGCAAGAAGTTCAACGGCGTGTGCCTGCTGCGCTTCAAGAAGAGCGACATTTATCCCGATGGCGGCCAGGGTCACACCAAGCACTACAACGCCCTGTTCAGGGATGCCATCATCAAGACCTTCTACCTGGACGAGGAGAACGGCTACCTGTACATGCAGGTTCAGACCGACCCCTATGGCTGCGTGCCTGGTATCTACCGCATCGCCTTGAGCAAGATCGAGGACATGGAGACCGGTGCCGATGTGGCCGGCAACGAGGGCCTGCGCATTGCCGACTGTGAACTCATCGACGACTCACCCATCAAGGTGGAGGGTGCCGAGGACAGCGGTGAGATTGCCAACGTAGCCCAGATCAACAGCGACGGTAATTACATCTACTGGAGCTACATCGCTCCCGCCAGCGATGCCGAGTCGATCCGCAACAGCGTGGCTCTCGACGTGACCAACCCCTTGCATCACAGTGGTATCAAGTGCCTGGCTGCCAAGCCCAACGAGGACGGTACCATGCCCACCCGAGTGACATTTGCCATCGAGGGTGTTGAGGCCTACGGCGTGTGCGGCACAGTAACCCTGGCCGGAGAGGAGCCTGGAATGAAGGGCGACGTGAACGGTGACAGCGAGGTGAATATTGCCGACATCAATGCCCTGATCGACCTCATCCTGACCAGCGGCACCAACGACCGTGCCGACGTGAACGGTGACAGCGAGATCAACATTGCCGACATCAATGCCCTGATCGACCTCATCCTCAACAACTAGAAAAAAGGGAGGCTTCAAGCCCATCCCATCAAAGCGAAGCGCAGGCGGTAATCGTCTGCGCTTCGTTCTATATCATTGTCCAGCACGCGGGGGTGTTGGAGGGGGTAGGCACAAAAAAAATGGATTAACCATTCTATTATCCAACAGTATAGTTAATCCGAAACTCTTTGATAAATCAAAATGATTTTTCCCTTTATGCACCGCAAAGATAATATCATTTTTTCAATTACAAAATAATTCATCTTTTTTTTTTCAAAAAATTCATTTTTGGCACCTTGCCATCCTCGGTGAGGGTATGACCAGTAACCCGCGCTATAGCGCAGGTATGGATTTTATAAGCTCATATTCAATGGATTGTGCAGATCAGTATTCAGGCTACTGCTTGCCGTATATCCGATCCACCACGAGGGCAATAGCGCCGTCGCCGGTCACATTGCAAGCGGTGCCAAAGCTGTCCATCGTGATATAGAGCGCTATCATCACGGCCTGCTGCTCGGCAGTGAATCCCAGTATCGACTGCAACACGCCCAGGGCGGCCATGATGGCACCGCCAGGGACGCCAGGCGCTGCGACCATCATCACGCCCAGCATGAGGATGAAGCCCGAGAACTGGGCAATGTCAATCACGCCCCCTTGCATGATGAGCAGGGCCACGGCACAGGCGGTGATCTTCATCGCGCTGCCCGACAAGTGGATGGTGGCGCACAAGGGCACAACAAAGCCCGCAATGCCGTCGCTCACACCGTTTTTCTTGACCTGATTGAGCGTGACGGGAATCGTCGCTGCCGACGACGAGGTGCCCAGGGCAGTAAAATAGGCGGGCAACATGGTGTAGAGCGCCTTGAAGGGATTGCGACCCGAGAGGAAGCCCGCTATGCAATATTGCAGCACGAGCAGGAAGATGTGCATCACAAAGATGACGCCGATGATGGCGACAAACACGCTGATGATGCGCAATGCCTGGCCCGAATAGGACATATTCAGGAAAATCGAGAAGATGTAGAGCGGCAGCACCGGGATGAGGGCCACCTCGATGGTCTTGGCAATAATATCGCGGAACTCGTCAAAGCCTTTCTTCAACGTGGCGGACTCATAGAATGAGATACCCAGCCCCATGACAAAGGCCGCAATCAATGCACTCATCACATCGAGCAGCGGCGGTATCTCGATGGTGAAGAACGGTTTCAGCTCCTCGACAGTGGCAACGGCCTGAGCCGCCTGGCTGCGGTCGATGAGCGACGGGAAGATGCCCGTGCTGACAAAGTAGCTCAGGAATCCCGAGAACACCGTGTCGCCATAGGCGATGACCGCTGTGATCAACAGCAACTTGCCCGCCCCCTTGCCGATGTCGGCAATCGCCGGGGTGACCAGTCCCACAATAATGAGCGGGATGAGGAACGACAGGAAATGACTGAACACGCTGTTAAAGGTGACAAAACACCTCACAGCCCACTCGGGGAAAAACAAGCCGCACAGCACGCCCAGGATGATGGCGATGATGATGCGGGGCAAGAGACCTATTTTGGACAGTTTCATTGGATTTGCGATTTTTTTTGGGCAAAGGTAATATTTTTTGGCGTATATTTGCGTTTTATATGCAACGACTATGACAGAAATCATAAAATATCAGGCATCGATGCAGGCTCAATGGGACGAACTGGCCCGCCAGAGCCGCAACGGCACCTTCCTGCACCAGCGGGGCTACATGGACTATCACAGCGACCGGTTTGAGGACTGCTCGCTCATCGCGACGCATAACGGCAAGCCCACGGCCCTACTGCCGGCTTGCATCGAGGGTGACACCCTGTGGTCCCACCGCGGCCTCACCTACGGCGGCTGGCTGGTTCCCTACAAGCACTTTGATGCCACTGTCATGGTCGAGGTGATGGATGCCGCTGTCGAGTGGATGGGTTGCCACGGCATCAAGCGGCTGGTGTATAAGCCCGTGCCGCACATCTACCACCGTTACCCGTGTGAGGAGGATCTGTATGCCCTGTTCAGGCACCATGCGTCACTCATCGAGACCAATATCTCGACCACCATCGACCTGACCTGTCCCCTGCCCCTGGATCGCGGCAACAAGAGCGGTGCCAATGCTGCGCGCAAGGCTGGCATCCAAGTGGGTCCCAGTGATGACTGGCAAGGCTACTGGCAATTGCTCTCGTCGTTGCTCGACGAGCGATACGACACCCGACCCGTCCACACGCTGGAGGAGATGCTGTTGCTGCAAGGCCGATTCCAGGACAACATCAGGCTTTACACCGCCACCCTCGACGGCGAGTTGCTGGCAGGCGTGGTGATGTACCTGTCGGCCCCCGTGGCCCACTGCCAGTACATCGGAGCCTCGCCCCGCGGCAAGGAGAGCAAGGCATTGACCCTGCTGTTCCAGCACCTCATCGGGGAGAGCACCCGGCAGGGATTCCGCTATCTGGACTTCGGCATCAGCAACGAGGATCACGGGCGTTACCTCAACGAGGGACTCGTGCAGCAAAAGTCACGTCTGGGCGGTCGCGGCATCGTGTATAACACATTTGAAATTAGCCTATAATATTTATTATATAATGTCTAGAGGCCAGAGCAACATATCCCGCATGGCAATGAAGGCGATGGGGCTGTTTGGCGGGGTCCAGGTGATGGGCATCCTGTGCTCCATCATCCGCACCAAGCTGGTAGCCATGTGGATCGGTCCTGTGGGCATCGGACTGTTTGGCCTGTTCAACAACGCCCTGGAGATGATTGCCACGGGCACCAATCTGGGCATCCGTTCGAGCAGCGTGCGCGACATTTCCCAGGCGCTGGAGAAGCGTGATCCCAGCCTGGTGGCACGCATGGTGACGGTGGTGCGCAAGTGGTCGCTGTGGCTGGGACTGGCCGGGGCGCTGCTCACGCTGGCGGCGGCTCCGCTGCTGAGCCAGGTGACCTTTGGCGACACGGAGCACATCTGGGGCTTCGTGGCCTTGAGCATTGCCGTGCTGCTGCAAGCGTTGACCAATGGTGAGTATGCCGTGCTGCAAGGCACCGCACGACTCAAGCGGCTGGCGAGTGTGACCCTGTGGGGCACCATCGTGGGACTGGCCGTGTCGGTACCCTTGTTCTACTGGCTGCGGGAACACAGCATCCTGCCGTCGATCATCGCCTATGCGCTGGCACTGGCCGTGTTTGCCTGGGTGTTCCGCAACCGTGAATACCCGCCCGTGGCCGTGACACGGCGCGAGACCATTGACATGGGCAAGGGGTTTGTCAAACTGGGCATCTACATGACGCTGGGCAACTTCGCGACCATCCTGGCCAGCTATGCCTTCAACGCTTGGCTCAACGTCCATGCCGGCACCGACCAGGTGGGATTCTATCAAGCTGGCTACACACTCATCAACAAGTACACGGGGCTGATTCTCACCGCCTTGGGCATGGAATACTATCCCCGACTGTCACGGGTAGCCGACAGCCGCCTGCGCCTGCGCGCCTTTGTCTCCCAGGAGATCAATGTTGCCATCGCCATCATGGCTCCAGTGGTGGCGCTGTTCATCCTGCTGCGGGAACTGGTCGTGTGGATCCTGTACACGCCCGAGTTCAACGTCATCCTCACCTTTGTGTCGTGGGGCATGATAGGCACGGTGTTGCGCACTCTGTCATGGTGTCTGGCATTCACCATTCTGGCCCGTGGCGATGGCAAGACCTACCTGTGGACCGAGGTGGCCAGCGCCGTCATCAACCTCGCGTTGAACATCGTGTTCTACCGCTGGTGGGGCCTCACGGGGCTGGGTATCGCCTTCCTGGTGTCCTACCTACTGTACACGCTCATCATCGCTGTCGTCTATTTCAGGACCTACAAGCTGAGCGTGACCTGGTCCAGTTTCTACAACCTGCTGTGGACCCTTGCCGTGGCCAGTGCCGTGATGGCAGCGATGGAGACGGGTCACACCGTCGTTGCCGCTGTCATTGCCGCCGTGAGCATCGTTGTGGCAGTGCGACAAGTGATTGCGTTGTGGCGCAGATAGCCTTACCGTGTTCGGTTAAATTACGGTTAAATTTTAATAAATGGGGTGGATTTTATTAACAATTAGTTGCTATGAATCAAAATTTCATTGTACCTTTGCAACGTTAAAACAATATTAACCGCGAGGGATCTCACAAACGATTGATGAGATTCTTCTAATTTTTTGAATCTTAAAAATTTAAAAACACAGTATTTAGCATGGCTATTACTTACATGACACAGGAAGGCTACGACAAGAAGATGGCTGAACTGGCACATCTTGAAAACGTAGAACGTCCCGAGGTTGTTCGCGCCATCGTCGAGGCACGCGACAAGGGCGACCTTTCGGAGAACGCAGAATATGATGCCGCCAAGGAGCGTCAGGGAATGCTCGAAGCCAAGATTAGCGAGTTGAAGACCCTGATCGCATCGGCCCGCATCATCGACGAGAGCAAAATCTCGACCGACGAGGTGCAACTGCTCACCAAGGTGACCATCCGCAACCTCAAGAACAAGGCCACGATGACCTACACCATCGTCACCGAGACCGAGGCCAACCTGCGGGAAGGCAAGATCTCCATTTCGACTCCCATCGCCAAGGGTCTGCTGGGCCACAAGGTGGGTGAGAAGGTGGAAGTGCAGGCTCCCGCCGGCCTGATGAAGTTTGAAATCCTGAAAATCGAAGTTTAATTTCAAGCAATTATGGCAACAATTTTCAGCAAGATCGTCGCTGGTGAGATTCCCAGCTACAAGGTGGCCGAGGACGACCGCTACTACGCATTCCTCGACATCAATCCCATGGCCAAGGGTCACACCCTGGTCATCCCCAAGCACGAGGTGAACTACATGTTTGACCTCGACGAGGAGGAGTATGCCGGCCTGTGGGCATTTGCCCGCAAGGTGGCTATGGCGCTGGAGCAGGCAGTTCCCTGCAAGCGCATCGGCATCGGCGTGCTGGGTCTTGAAGTGCCCCATTGCCACATCCACCTCGTTCCCATGCAGAGCGAGAAGGACATGGCCTTTGGCGGTCCAAAGATGACCCTTCCTGCCGAGGAGATGCAGGCCATCGCAGCTGCCATCGCAGCCAAGCTATGATGAGGCTTTAGGCTTTAGGGTCAAGGCTTTAGGGTCAAGGCTTTAGGAATTTTTAAGGGTGCTCAACTGTGTAACAACGGGTGGGCACCTTGCTTGTTTACTTGGTTTTTAGTACCTTTGCAGCGATTTATAGAACCGTATTGACGATGAACACCATTTGGATTGTGCTGCCCATCTTGACACTGTTAATGTTTGAACTGGGCCTGAACTTGAAAATTGAGGATTTTAAACTGTTTAAAACCCGCCCCAAACCCGTCCTGGCTGGCCTGATCGGGCAGATCATTGTATTGCCGCTGCTGGCATGGCTCATCGGCAAGGGGCTGGGGCTGGATCCCATTTTCCTCATCGGCTTTGTGCTCATCGCGTGCTGCCCGGGCGGCAGTTCGTCTAACGTGTTCTCGATGCTGGCCAGGGGCGACGTGGCCCTGTCGGTGTCGCTCACGGCGTGCAGCAGCATCATCACGCTGGTCACCGTGCCGCTCATCATGCAATGGGTCACCGCTGCCACAGGTAGCGCCGTGCAGGTGCATCTGCCCGTGGGCAAACTGGTGATGCAGAATCTCGTGCTCATGTTCCTGCCCATCGTGGTGGGTATCGCCGTGAGGAAGAGATGGGCCGCAGCCGCCAGCAAGATGCACAACGTGCTGTCGCGCATCGCCTTCCCCGCCCTCATCTTCCTGGCCAGCGTGTTCTTTATCCAGAACCGTGATGCCATCATCGACAAGTTTGGGCAGCTGGGGTTGTCGGTCAGCATTCTCATCCTGCTCGCCATGGGCAGCGGAGCCCTGCTGTCCCGCGCCATGCGGCTCACTGGCCAGGAGCGTCGCACCATCGTCATCGAGGTGGGCATGCAGAATGCGGCCCAGGCCATCGCCATCGCCAGCAGCCCGCTGGTGTTCAACAACGACGTCATCGCCATCCCCGCCATCATCTACGCCCTGATGATGAACGTCATCCTCATCACCTACGTCGCCCTCATCAAGAACCGCTAGCCCACCCCCCCCTCTAATCATCGATAATTTTATGCAGAGTTATATTGAAATTAAGGTGCCCATCAGTTGGGATGAGCCCTGGTTTGAAGAATTGAGGGAATTGCTTGACGGGGTCAACATCAGGTGGCAGCGTGGCTACTACCACATCACGATGGCCTTTCTCGACGAGACGCCTCATGGTGTTGACTTGTTGACGGGCCTGAACCGCCGCCTGCAACAGGCCAGTGCGCCCACGATGACATTTGACACGCTGGATGCCTTTGCCACGGGAGGCGGGCGCCGTCAGGTCATCTACCTCACAACCAGCGACACTCCACCCGAATTTCTGTCACTCGTGGAGGACATCCGCGGCCATTTCAAGGCCAGGGGATGTGTCATCCAGAGCCCCTTCAAGTTGCACGTGACCCTGGGGCGCGTTGATGACCACCGCATGAATGTGAGCAAGCTGAAAGGCATCATCGGTGAGGTCGATGTACCAGCCACCACCCTCAGCCTGAACAGTGTCGAGTTCCGCATCTTTCGCGGCAAGACCCTGGGGCTGTGGAAATTAAAAAAATCACTCTAATTGATTACTTGTCACGCAGCGTGAGGATATAGTGGCGGGACTCGCCCTCAAAGCGCTTGCCGCCATCGGTGTTGAGGTGCCATGCAGGCTCGTTGTCCCAGGAGCTGGCGGGCAACTCATGATCGCCCACCATGATTGCCCGGATGTATTTCCAGTAAGGCACCATCTGCTCCTCACGATACAGACCGTCCCACTCGTCATGAACTATCAACACGTGGTCGGGGGCCAGCACGGCGACACTGATGCTGTCGGCCTCGCTGTAGTGGGTCACGCTGTCCCCTTGTTCGATGGCATAGCCACCATAGGCCGACGAGAGGATTTCCTGATGCATGACGACCGTCACCGTGTCGCTCGTTTTGTTATAAATCTTGTAATCCACCGATGACACCGGGTCACACGACACCAGCATCAGGACGATGCTCGCCAGGACAAGAGCTACTGACACTGCGCTAATCTTTCTCATGATTGCCTACTGCATTAATGAATCCTTTATACCTTAATAAACGGCACAAACCGCAAAATCTTGTATCCAGCAATCGGTAACTATTCAACGAGAAGAGCCTCACGCCAGGGCGACATAACGCTAAGCAACTCATTATCAATCAAAAAGCCGATAATCGATTCTTGTATTCACAAAGCTGCTATTCTTAATACCCTCAATCATCGTCAACAAGTCAATGATAAGAAATCATTTCATATCAAGTGCTTAGCGACTTAGTGTGAGGTTTTTCGGCAGATGATTCGGTCAATCGTTAGCAGCGGGGGTTAAATCGTTAATAATCCTTATAGATGAAAGATTGCGGCATGAAGTTTGGGGGATTTTTAGTAATTTTGCAGGTTAAAACGCAGATTTTAGAAAAAAGCATGTCACAAGACAAACTGAATCATATCGATGAGCCCGAGCAGAGCACGGGTCAGCAGCAACAGCAAGGGAGCGACTTTGGCGGCTATGAGAAGCTGGTGACGCTCTCACCGCGTGAGCACATCCGCCAGCGTCCAGGCATGTACATCGGCAAGCTGGGCGACGGCTCCCAGGACGATGACGGCATCTATGTCCTGATCAAGGAGGTCATCGACAATAGCATCGACGAGTTCAACACGGGCTATGCCAAGCCCACCATCGACATCGATGTGGTTGACGGCATGGTGACCATTCGCGACTATGGCCGCGGCATCCCCCTGGATCAAGTGAAGGACGCGTCGAGCAAGATGAACACCGGTGCCAAGTATGACACGCAGACCTACAAGCGCTCGGTGGGACTGAACGGTGTAGGCATCAAGGCGGTCAACGCCTTGTCCACCGAGTTCTACATCCGCAGCGTGCGCGACGGCCAGTGCTCGTCGGTGCTGTACCACGAGGGACTCGTCAAGGAGGAGAGTGGCATTGTCGCCGCTGCCCAGGGCGAGGAGAACGGCACGCTGGTAAGGTTCAAGCCCGATGCCTCCATTTTCAAGAACTACGAGTTCCGCGAGGAGACCATCGAGGCGATGATCAAGAACTACTCCTACTTGAACACGGGCCTCACACTCATGCTCAACGGCAAGAAATACCACTCACGCAACGGCCTGAGCGATCTGGTCAAGGACAAGATGACCAACGACCCGCTGTACCCACTCATGCACTTCACCGGCGATGACATCGAGGTGGTCATCACCCATGCCGCCCAACTGGGCGAGGAGTTCTACTCGTTTGTCAACGGGCAGCACACGACCCAGGGAGGAACGCACCAGAGCGCCTTCCGTGAGGCCTTGTCCAGGACCATCAAGGAGTTCTACGGCAAGAACTTTGAGTACAGTGACATACGCAACGGCATCGTCGCTGCCATCAGCATCAAGGTCGAGGAACCCGTGTTTGAGTCCCAGACCAAGATCAAGCTGGGCAGCAGCATCATGTGGAAGGACGGCCCCACGATCTACAAGTATATCAACGACTTTATCAAGAAGGAGCTGGACAACTACCTGCACAAGGCCCCCGAGACTGCCGAGGTGCTGTTGAAGAAGATCCAGGACAATGAGCGCGAGCGCAAGGCCATCGCTGGCGTGAGCAAGCAAGTGCGCGAGAACGTCAAGAAGGCGGCATTGCACAACGACAAGCTGCGCGACTGCCGTGTCCACTTCAACGACACACGCGCTCCCAAGGATAATGACCGCCGCGACGAGAGCTCGATCTTCATCACCGAGGGATTGAGCGCTAGCGGCTCGATCACCAAGATACGCGACGTGGAAACCCAAGCCGTGTTCTCGCTGCGCGGCAAGCCGCTGAACACCTACGGCCTTGACCCCAAGAAGGTGATCACCAACGTGGAGTTTGCCCTGCTGCAAGCCGCGCTCAACATCGAGGACGGCATCGACGGGCTGCGCTACAACAAGGTCATCATCGCCACCGATGCCGATGTTGACGGAATGCACATCCGCCTGCTGCTGTTGACCTACTTCCTGCAATTCTGCCCCGAGCTGATCAAGACGGGCCACCTGTACATCTTGCAGACACCCCTCTTCCGCGTGCTCAACAAGAAAGAGGCCAAGCGCAAGAACCGCTCCACCAAGCGTGAGGCCAAGCCCCAGAAGGTTGAGACCTACTACTGCTACAGCGATGAGGAGCGCCTGACGGCCCTCAACAAGCTGGGCGACGCTGCCGAGATCACCCGATTCAAGGGTCTGGGTGAAATCTCACCCGATGAGTTCAAGGACTTTATCGGTCCCGAGATGCGCCTGGACCGCGTGCAACTGCGCAAGGAGGACTCTGTCAAGCAGATGCTTGCCTTCTTCATGGGCAAGAACACGATGGAGCGCCAGAATTTCATTATTGACAACCTAGTGAACGAGGATGATGAAGACATCACAGTGCATTGATAATGAGGGAAAGCGCGTGGCGCTGTTCCCCGGGTCGTTTGACCCCTTTACTCGTGGCCACGAGTCCATCGTGAGACGCGCGTTGCCGTTGTTTGACAAGTTTGTCATCGCCATCGGCGTGAATGCCGACAAGCACGCCTTCATGACCAAGGAGCAGCGCAAGGCGTGGATCGAGCAGGTCTTTAAGGACGATCCCCAGGTCGAGGTCATCACCTATAGCGGCCTGACTGTTGACGTTGCCCGTGAGGTGGGTGCAGGGTTCATCGTGCGCGGTGTGCGCCTCATCCAGGACTTTGAGAACGAGAAACATCTGGCCGAGGTCAACCGCGACCTGACGGGTATCGAGACCATCCTGCTCTACACCCTACCCGAGTATAGCCACATCAGCAGCAGCATCGTGCGCGAGCTGGCACGCTATGGACAGGACGTGAGCAAGTATCTACCCCAGGGGGCGAAGTTAGAAGTTAGGAGTTAGAAGGTTTACGCCGCGACGTTCCGTCAGTGTTTCCTATGTCGTGGCTCCCGCCACGGCCATTAAGACTAAAACAAAAAACGAAACCAAGATGAAGAAGATATTATTTGTTGTGGGAATTGGACTGTTATTGTCACTGAGCATCAATGCCCAGCGCACCATGTCAATGCCCAAGTCGATGCAGAAGCTGTTGAATGCCGAGTATGCCATCACGAGCCTGTATGTGGACTCGGTCAACGAGGACAAACTCATCGAGGACGCCATCAAGGGTATGCTCGAGAGCCTGGATCCGCATTCCTCCTATACCGATGCCAAGGAGACCAAGGAGCTAGAAGAACCCTTGCAGGGCGAGTTCAGCGGTGTGGGCATCCAGTTCAACATGAGCAGCGATACCTTGTATGTCATCCAGACCGTGCCTGGTGGCCCCAGCGAGCGTGTGGGTGTGCTGGCCGGCGACCGCATCATCTATGTCAACGACACGACCATTGCCGGAGTGAAGATGAAGAACAGCGACATCCAGAAGCGCCTGCGCGGCAAGAAGGGCACCCAAGTCACCATCAAGGTGAAGCGCCCTGGCGTGAAGGAGCTGATCACCTTCCGCATTACCCGCGACAATATCCCCCTGCACAGTATCGATGCTAAATATATGCTGGACGAGCGCACGGGCTACCTGCGCATCTCACGTTTTGGTGCCAAGACCCACGACGAGATGATGGAGGCCCTGCATGAACTCACCAAGCAGGGCATGACCCAGCTCATCATTGACCTGAACGACAACGGCGGCGGCTACCTGAATGCCGCTATCGACATGTGCAACGAGTTCCTGGACCGCGGCCAGCTCATGGTCTATACCGAGGGTGACAACTCCCCCCGCAACGAGGCCAATGCCAACGGCTGGGGCAACTACAAGGACCTGCACATGGTGGTAATGGTCAACCAGTATTCGGCATCGGCAGCCGAGATTTTTGCCGGCGCCATGCAGGACTGGGACCGTGCCGTGATCGTGGGGCGACGCACCTTTGGTAAGGGATTGGTGCAGAGGCCGTTCAAGTTTGAAGATGGATCCATGATGCGCTTGACCGTTGCCCGTTACTACACGCCCAGCGGACGCTGCATCCAGAAACCCTACAGCCGTGGTGACAAAAAGGCCTATGAGCACGAGCTGCTCGACCGTGCCAACGAGGGTGAATACTACAGCCTGGACAGCATCCAGTTTAACGACTCGTTGCGCTACACCACACGGCTCAATGGCCGCACCATCTATGGCGGCGGTGGCGTGATGCCCGACGTGTATGTGCCCGTTGACACCAGCGAGTATTCCACCTATTACCGCGACCTCACCGCCAAGGGCATCATCAACCAGTATGTGATCGGCTATGTGGACAAGAACCGCAAGGCCATCGCGCGCCAGTACAAGACCGTCAAGGACTTTGACAACGGCTTCATGGTGAGCGACGACATGATGCGCGAGTTTATCGCACGGGGCGAGCAGGACAGTGTGAAGTATGACGAGGAGAAATACCGCACCAGCGAGCAGTTGCTCAAGGACATCATCAAGGGGCTGATTGCACGCGACGTGTATGGCGACCAGAGCGCTTACAGCATCGTCATCAACCACCGCAACCGCGACTTGCAGGCCGCCCTGGCTGTGCTCAACGACCGTGACCGTTTTGACCGCCTGTTGCGTGAGGGTAACCCCGAGTATGAACGCCTGGTCAAGCACCACGACCCCAAGTAATTGTTTCACATCATCAATAGAATATCATCCCCTGTGAAGTCCTGGACCAGAATATCACTGTTGGCCGGTATTGCGGCACTGCTGTGGCTCATCACGCCAGCGATGCAGCCCGTTGATGCCGCATTGCCCAGTGAGGCCCATGGCCAACTCAAGGCGCAGGGGATGCCCGAGCCCGTTACCGACCAGTATGGTTTCCTGTACAATGCGCCAGTACAGATACCCTCATTGACCCCCAACCAGTCACCACGACTGGTCACTCCGGCCAAGTATCGGGTCTCCACAATGCGGCCCAACACGCTCAGGCGCACCGTCAACCGCCTGAGCGACAACATCTATACCCCCATTGCCGCCACTGGGCGCCTTGTCATTGAGCGCATGAGTGCTCCGCTGCGGCCCACGCGAGCAGTTCACTTTTATGTCCTAGAACTTTGCCGATTGTTGTGTTAGCCACCATGGTGAAATGACCATCTACACCATTTACTCAACTTCACTTTTCCTGCCATCGATGGATGGCTGTGCCGCTTGCGTTGTGGTGTGTTCACACATCATTCACAAGGTAAGGCACACACACTTATCAATGAGCAAGTTAGCGACTTGCGAAACTTAAACAAACACAACAATCAATTATCATTAAAGAAAATTATGGCAAATTTCAATAAACTGGCAATGTCTGCCGAACTGTTATCACGCAATGACCTGCGCGTCACTTCTTCCATGCTGGGCTTGAGCAAGAAGCTCGTGTATATCACCACTGGAGCAACCGTCAACGTGAAACGATACAACTTCAACCCCGAAGCTGTTTCCCACCTGCAACGGGTCATCGAGAGCGAGGGCAAGGAGCTCACAGCCGCCGTCAAGGCCTGCCGCGTCCAGCAGTTGGAAATCGGCAATATCGAGCTCGACGCCTGCATCTCGACCGACAAGCGCTTTGTGGCCTTGCAGCTACTGCAATTCAGCGACTACAGCTACCACCCCATCAGCAAGTTGGCTTTCTATGAGGGTGACCAGGCCCAGCTTGTCGCTTCAATTCTTGAATAAAGATCATTTATCAACTTTACACACACCAAATAATAATTCTAACAAAAAATGTTGACCATTGCGATAGTCGCCGTCTTCTTGACGGGATATGCTTGCATTGCACTTGAGAGTGTTATCAAGGTGAACAAGGCCGCGATAGCCCTGTTCATGTTTGTGGCTTGCTGGACGCTGTTCATGATGGCTCCAGGCGTTTATTTTCCCGGGACACATGATGCCGTCGGGGCAGCGCTGGACGCTATCGAGGGGTGCCTGGGCGAAACAGCCACGACACTGTTTTTCCTCATGGGAGCCATGACCATCGTCGAGGTGGTGGATCAGAATGGCGGTTTCAACTTTGTGCGCGACCTGCTGGGCACGACCTCCAAGCGCACGCTGTTGTGGCGCATCGCGTTGATGACGTTCTTCTTGAGCGCCATTCTTGACAACCTCACGACCAGCATCGTGCTGATCATGGTGCTGCGCAAACTCGTGCCGTTGCGCCGCGACCGCCTCATCTATGACGCGATCATTGTCATCGCCGCCAACTCGGGTGGAGCCTTCTCGCCCATCGGTGACGTGACCACGATCATGCTGTGGAATGGCGGTATGATCACGGCGGCCAGGTCTATCGCATGGTTGCTTGTTCCGTCGCTGTTGTCGATGCTGATTCCTGCCTTCCTGTTGCAGTTTGGCCTCAAGGGCACGCTACAGCAAGCGGGCGGTAGCAGCATCGTCACCAGCGAGCAGGAATTGAAGGCATGGGAGCGTAAGACTGTGTTTGTGCTGGGCGTGGGCGGACTGATTTTCGTCCCCATCTTCCGCTATCTCACCGATTTGCCTCCGTTCATGGGCATCTTGTTTGTGCTGGCCATGCTGTGGATCACGACCGAGCTGTTCTATGCCCACCTCAAGGTTGAGGAGAAGGCATCCAATCGAGTGGCACGCCTGCTGTCACACATCGACATGGCGACGATACTCTTCTTCCTGGGCATCCTCATGGCTGTCAACTGCCTCAAGCAGATAGGCGTTCTCACCGCACTGGGCGAGTGGCTAGACAGTGTGTCGGGCGGCAATCACTATCTGGTGACGGGCTTCATCGGCATCGTGTCAAGCATTGTGGACAACGTGCCGCTGGTGGCCGGCTGCATGGGTATGTACCCGCTGGCTGCGGCTGGCGACATGGCGGTGGATGGCACATTCTGGCAACTGCTGGCCTATTGTGCCGGCACTGGCGGATCGATTCTGATCATCGGATCGGCTGCCGGTGTGGTCGTCATGGGGCTGGAGGACATCTCCTTCGGCTGGTACCTCAAGCGCATCACGCCCATCGCCCTGGCTGGCTACCTGGCAGGCATATTGGGCTACTGGCTCCAATCCCTGCTCTAACAAAGATTCTTGCAACTTGCCATGCCTAAGAGAAATGGTAGAGTCAACTCCAGACCCTACCATTTCTTAATTTCATCTATAACGATCCTATTCAATCACACGTCGTTGCCTGACAGGGGCGGAGGTGTTGAGGATGGTCTATCGCCGGGGATGGGCGGCGGGGTCATGCGGGCAAGGTCCTGATTCTTGAGGGAGGCGATGCGACGCATGGTGCTCTTGTAGAGGTAAATGATGAGTGCCACCAACAGGCCGCTGATGACGACCGAGAGTGCAGGGAAAACGCCCTCGCTGAAGGCCAGCGCATCCCACGTCCAGTGGAGGAGCATGGGAACACCCACGATGCAGGCCGCAGTCAAGCGGCTGCGGTCGCCAAAGTGGTACTTGCTATAGAAATAGCCCATCGCGCAACCCATCGAGAAGTGGGCTGGCACCGCCGTAAGGCCGCGGATGACGCCAGTCGCTACCCAATCCTCGCTCTGAAACAGGTAGAGGATGTTCTCGGCGCCTGCAAAGCCCAGTCCCACGCAGGCCGCATAGACGATGCCATCCAGGTACTCGTCATAATACTTGTTGTTGCGCAGGAAGAGCCACAGCATCAGGAATTTGGCTAGCTCCTCGGGTATGGCAGCGGCAAACAACGCTGTCGATACCGCCCCGCCAAAGGTGTGTATATCGGTCGAGATAAGCCCCATTGCGACAAACGGGCTAGTAAAGAGTAAGGTAACAAATGTCGAGCCCACCCCATAGAGGAACGCCTTGTAGAGCATCCTGAGCGGTTCGGGCCGCAACGAGTCCTTCCTGTAAATCCACCAACCCAAAATGAGCACGGGCAGCAATGCGGTAACAATAATGAGTAATAGCATGGTCAAAATATTCAATGGGGTTCTTGTGACTGTGTCATGGCACAAAATTACTGATTATCCTTCAAAAAGTCAAACCCATCGGGCACATTCTTGATTACAATTATCGGTAGTAGCATTTTTTGCAGTACCTTTGCAGGCTCAATCGACAATTCTCATGGTATCTACAATACATCTCATAGGGGTCATGCTGACCGTGGCGCTGCTGGTGATGGTCAGCTGGCTATCGGGACGCAAGGTCAAGGACGCACGCAGTTTCACCACGGGTGGCAATAGTGGCAGCTGGATGGTGTGCGGCGCACTGCTCGGCACGCTGGCTGGAGGCCAGAGTACCATCGGCACGGCACAACTGGCATTCTGTTACGGCATCTCGGCATGGTGGTTCACCATCGGGGCCGGACTGGGATCGTTGATACTGGGACTGTGCTATGCGGGGCCACTGCGTCGCAGCGGGTGCTCCACTCTGCTGGAGGTGGTGAGCCGTGAGTATGGCCACAAGGCCGAAACCGTCGGGTCGATATTGTTCCTGATAGGCATCTTTATCAGCATCATGTCACAGGTGCTGTCGTCCTCGGCGATGATTGGCAGCCTGTTTGGGATTTCCACGGTGTGGGCAGCCCTGGCAGGGGCGGTGCTTATCATGCTGATGGTACTCTTTGGCGGCATCCGCAGCGCTGGCGTTGCCGGCATCGTCAAGTTGATATTGCTCTACCTGTGTTCGATTGTGGCAGGCATTGTCGTGTGGCACGTGGCGGGAGGCTTCTCTGGCTTGCGCAATGCGGTGGAGAGCATCTACCAGTCACCCACCGTGTCCCAGTTCAATGGTTTGACCAACGTCGAGAGCATCCACCATCGCTATGGGAGCCCGTTTGCCCGCGGCATCTTCAAGGACCTGGGCGGTTGCCTGTCGCTCGTGCTGGGCGTGATATGCACCCAGAGTTACGCCCAGTGCATCTGGTCGGCGGCCAGCACTCCCAAGGCCCGCAAGGGTGCCGTGCTGTGCTCGCTGTTCATGCCCATCATCGGTGCCGCATGCACCCTCGTGGGCATCTACATGCGGGGACACTATGTCACGGTCGAGGAGTTCAAGGCACTGGAGAGCGCTGGCGAAGTGTTACCCGCCGGCATTGGCGTGATCGAGAATTCGGCACAGGCATTCCCCGCCTTCATCCTGGGGCACCTGCCGGCATGGCTGGGAGGCCTGATGTTGGGAACCATGCTCATCAACATCCTGGGGTGCGGCAGCGGCTTGTCGCTGGGAGCCTCGACCATCCTGGTGCGAGACGTGTATGGCAACTTCAAGCGCCGCATGGGCATCAAGAGCTCTCCCCTATCCCAGCTGGCCCAGACGCGCCTGTCCATCGTGGGCATCCTGATAGCGGCATTTGCGACAGCGATCACCTTTAGCGGCACCTTCATCAACGACCTGGGCTTCCTGTCGCTGGGCCTACGCGCCGTGGCCATCCTCTTCCCGCTATGCTTCGCCCTGTGGTGCCCAGGCCGCTTCCAGCCCAACCGAGTTTTACTGTCAATGCCAGTAGGTGTCGCCGCCATGCTCCTGGCCCAATTCACCTCCCTCCCCGGCGACGCCGTCTATTACGGCCTCACCGCCTCCCTCCTCATCCTCCTGCTCAACAGACCCCACCCTCTCAAACCTCAATAACAATCCGCCTTTTTTTCAAACAATGAACTTTTCTTTTCAGGTAAAGATTATAGATGTTGGCCCAAAGCCCTGCTGAACTAACACTAATTACGCATCATCTGTGTCGGGAGTGATTCCACTGCTTGTAATTGGTTCTATAGAGAACTCCTCGTCAGTTTCTCAAGCCCGAGCCCCTAAGCAAATTTGTCCACGAGAAGGGCTACTACCTCAATGTTAGTTAACCCGAGAATGGCTCCACACCTAGCACAGTTCTTATTTATTCACCAAATCTTGAAGGTATTACTTGCGTACTTCAAAAATTCTTACGAAATTTGCGTACATGTTGAGCATACGGTGATTAGAATTTAATGGTTTCACAGTCACTAAATCGCTAAAAATCACCGGCCTATGCAACCTTATATTTTTTTCGACCCCTTCAACGGGTGTAATTAATAATATTTATAATGCTATTTAATTCATTTGAATTTCTAATATTCCTTCCAGTAGTCTTTTTGCTCTATTGGTTTGTCTTTAGAGGACGTCAATGGCAGAATCTTTTGGTTGTAATTGCAAGTTATCTATTTTACGGATGGTGGGACTGGCGTTTCCTGTTACTTATCGCATTCACAACTATTTGCAGTTATAGCAGTGGATTGCTCATAGAGCATTTCTCTTCAAATCGCAGAAAACAACAGTTGATAAGCGCTAGTAATATTATCTTAAATTTAGGCATACTCTGTCTCTTCAAGTATTACAACTTTTTTGTTGATAATTTGGACACCCTGCTAGCGGCAACCTTTGGGTATCACTTAGACTGGGTAACAATAGACGTGATTTTGCCTGTAGGCATTAGTTTTTACACTTTCCAGGCACTTAGCTATAGCATTGATGTGTACAGACGTAGCATTAAAGCCACTCATGATCTTGTTGAATTTGCAGCCTATATCAGTTTTTTCCCGCAGCTCGTTGCAGGTCCTATTGAAAGAGCCACAAACTTGCTACCACAATTCCAGAAAAATCGTCATTTCGATTATGCCCTCGCTGTAGATGGATTACGCCAGATGCTTTGGGGATTTCTGAAGAAAATAGTCGTTGCTGATAATTGCGCATTAGTCGTGAATGAGCACTGGGATCAATATCAGAACCTGCCAGGAATGACATTGCTTTTATTAGGTGTCTTATTTACTATTCAAATATATTGTGATTTCTCTGGATATAGCGATATTGCGATCGGCTGCTCAAGATTATTTGGATTCAATCTAATGCGGAACTTCAATTATCCTTATTTCTCAAGGAGCATCCCTGAGTTCTGGCGCCGCTGGCACATATCATTAATGACATGGTTCCGTGATTACGTTTATTTCCCCCTTGGTGGTAGTCGATGCTCCAAATGGAAAATAATCCGCAATATCATAATTGTATGGGCAATTAGTGGTCTTTGGCATGGAGCAAATTGGACTTTTATATGTTGGGGCTTGTTCCATGCAATGATACTTGTAGTCTATAACATTTTTGGTCTTACTACAAAATATACCCATGTTGTAGCTTATGGGCGTTATTTACCAAACATCAAAGAATTTCTTCAGATGTCGATTACTTTTTTCCTTGCTGTAATCGGATGGATTATTTTCAGAGCCGAATCCATGACACAGGCGATTGAATATTTTTCAGCTATGGTTAATAACGATTTCGTTGGGGTACCTATCGTTATTGGAAAATCTTTTATAATCATAACAATTCTGGTCTTTCTAGTGGAATGGGTTCAGCGAAACAAGCAACATGGGTTGCAGGACCTGTCGATTAAGCCATTCAACCACAGAGTTGTCCGATGGACCATTTATTATGCCATCATAATCCTCATTGGGGCATTTGCTGGCATGAAACAAACTTTCATTTATTTCCAATTCTGAAATAACTAAAAGCCATGACTCGTTTCATCAAATATTGTGGAGTATTTTTACTGCCTTTCTTTGTGATTATTTGCCTGTATTTTATTTTTGACCCTTTTAAGGTATTAAAGCATTACGATAATTATTTTTCAGAGACTGGCGGAAGTGTTAACAGGGGGTTTGTATCCACTATGAACTATTTGAATAAAAAGGATACATACCACTACGATTCTTTTATCTTTGGCAATTCCCGTAGTCTATATTATATGATTGATGACTGGAAACAATATATTCCCAAGGAAAGTAGTTGCTACCATTTCTCTGAGTTTGGTGGCTCTATCCAAGGTATTGTGTTCAAACTAAGATTGATTGACAAATCCCAAGAGAAAATCAATAATGCGCTTATCATAATAGATCATGAAGTCTTAAATAAAATTCATCGTGATGGTGCTATCTATACTTTACCGCCTGCTCTTACCAATAATAGCAACTGGTTTCAGTTCCACACAGAACAATTATCACAATGGTTGAATCCCTTGTTTTTGTCAACCTGGATGCGTCTTAAGCTACGTGGAGAGTACGATGCATCTATGAAGGGCTTTATTGAAAACGGAGCGAATTATCCATATTATAACCCAATAACAAATGAGGAACCAAGACATATAGAAGACAGTTTAATAGCTAAAGGTGTTTATTTTACGGATTCTGTCATTGCTATTTTTCATGGGAAACACCGACCGCAAACATATAGGGTATTACTTGATAATGATGAAAAAAGATTGCTGCTTGAAGAAATGCGTGATATCTTAGTAAAGCACCACACTAACTATAAAATTATTATAAGCCCACTTTATGACCAAAAAAAGTTGAATCCACAAGATTTGGCTTATCTCAAGGAGGTATTTGGGAAAAACAATGTCTTCGATTTCTCAGGAGTTAATGAGTACACATCAGATTATCACAACTATTATGAAAATTCTCATTACTTGCCCTCTGTAGCAAGGGATATCATGTCTAAAGTATATAATCAACAAGCTCAATAATCAACGCCCTCTGGGTACTGTGTCATAATTGGTCGCTGGAACATTTATTTGATCGAGTGTCGATCAAGCCCCTTTAGCTGCCTCCATTAGGCCGAGCTAAGTTTTAAGCGAGAATTATGACACAGCATTTATATCCATTCACCTTGTTTTGACGTTGATATTCTCCACTTTCAGGATCTTAGATAAACAACAACGTTAGGTGGTGAGGATGAGGTTGATGAGGGCGTTGATGTCGGCGATGTTGATTTCGCCGTCGGTGTTGACGTCGCCTGCGGCAGCTGTGGTGCCGGTGAGGATGAGGTCGATGAGGGCGTTAACGTCGGCAATGTTGACCTCGCCGTCGGCGTTGACGTCGCCTGTCATCGTGGGAGATTCCTTATAGACAAATGAGATGATGGGGCCGTAGGCCGTGGTGTGGGTGTTGCCGTCAAAGTCCAGGTAGCTGGTCTTGCAGCGGGCATAGTAGGTGGTACCGTCCTGCATGAGTTTGCCGTTAACCTTGATTTCCTGGGCGGGCAAGGTGGTCTGGCTCTGGCCGTTTTTCAATGTCTCAATAAAGCGGCTGCGCCCCCACGTGGTGGCACTGTTGGAAATCTCGATGACATAGGACGTTGCCCACGTCTGGGGTTTGAGCGTCACGTGCTCGCCCTTGTAGAGCACACCTCCATCGACGGGCACCACAAATCGTGCCGCCGCATGAGCCACCGAGAAGCGCACCACATTGCTGGTCATCGTCTCGCCATCGACGGTGAGGGTGACGCGCATGAAATAGGTATTGCCTGGCTCCAGCAGTTCCTCGGGCACTTCCAGCTGACCCGTTGAAGACTGTCCTGTGAACACAAGCGCCTTGAAATTATCGTCGCTGGCCACCTCAAGCGTTGCCGCCTCGTCGCTGCCACAGGTGTACCACTGGGCGGTGACTGGCACTTGCAGATCCTCGCTGCCATCGGCTGGGGCGGTGATGGTGAGCAGCATGGGTGTGAAAGCACGCACCTGGCTCACGCCGCTGTAGCAACTGTCGGCACAGGACTGTACTCGCCAGTACTGCACCTGACCATGGGCGACGCGGTTGAACAGGAGCACGCTGGCAACGGTATCGGTGACGGTAACGCTCTCCAGCACGTTGCCAAAGTCGGCACCCGCGGCCAATTCCACAACATAGCTGGTCGCCCCCTCGACTTGATGCCAAGTGAACTTGAAGGGCGCATCGACGGTGGTTCCAGCATCGGGACTGATGAGGATAGGATCATCCAGTTGATCCAGTTCCACGCTCAGGAAGGCCGGCTCCCACTCGTTGCCCACGCGGTCGAGCACACACACGGCAAACTGGTAGCCCTGCTGATACTGTGCGGGGATATCATAGGCCGGCTCATAGGTCATGCCCAGCAGATAGTCGATCTGGCCATTAAAGGTGGTCACATTCATCGTGATGGGAAAAGCATAGACCGTGTAGCGCACGTTGTCATAGCCCTCCCACTGGATGCGGTTGCCAAGGCGCTCCAGGCGTTGCACCTGGCCCGGGTTATAGCCCTCCTCCCAGGGCATGGCAGGTGGCAGGGCGGGCCGGGTGAAAACGGTGTTCTTGAGGTAATGCCCTAGCGAATTGCTGTTGAGGGCATACAGGTACTTGCACGAGTAGAAGATGGCACCCGGGGCACCGTCCTGGGAGCTGGTGCGGTTGAGTTCCACCTCGTCGGCATACTCCTTGTACTGCACCTCGGTAGAACTATTGGTTATCGACGAAATCGATGAGGAGATAAAGACCTGACGGCCAAACTTAGCCGCCACCCTGCCCCACCAGGGCGTGATCTTGCTATAGTCGGCTGTGGCTCCGATTTTCCAATAGACCTGTGGCGAGATATAGTCAATACTCTGGGACGAGAGCCATGCCAGCGGGTCGCTGAAGATGCCATTATACTGCCAGTCGCTGCCTGCGGGACAAGGCTCCACACCATACTTGCTGGCGACAGCCGAACTGCTGGCTGCCACTCCAGCGGGCGAGATGCCGTAACGGACATCGGGACGGGTCTCCTGAATCATGTCATAGACGGCACGCACCATGCGGTTGACATTGTCGCGGCGCCAGTCACCAAACGACAGATCGGTGCCCGAAGCCTGCCACTCGCCATAATCTTGTGCCGTGGCATCGGTGGGTGTGCCCTCGGGATAAAAGTAGTCATCATAGAGGATGCCATCCACGTCATAATTGGTGATGATCTCCTTGCACACGGCCACGATGCGGTCGATCGTGCGCTGCTGGCCAGGATCCAGGATGGTGTAGCTGCCATGGGTGAGCAGCCAGCCATCCTTCTTGAGTTCCTGATCCTGAGGGGTATTCCAGTTGGTTCCAGTGCTCCAGCGGTAGGGATTCACCCAGGCGTGGCACTCCATGCCGCGCTTGTGGCAGCCCTCAACGACATATTGCAGCGGGTCAAAACCCGGGTCGGCACCTCGTGTTCCCGTCAAGTAACTGGACCAAGGCTCAAGGCTGGACTTGTACATCGCATCGCACATCGAGCGTACTTGAAAATTCACCGCATTGAAATTGTTCACTTGCAACGAGTCGAGCAGGCGGTCCATCTGGGCTTTTTGCTTAGCGGCACCAGCCCCTTGCGAGGGCCAGTCGAGGCACCACACGGTGGCAATCCACGCCGAGCGAAATTCACGCTTGGGCATACCATAGGCCCAGGCACACGTCATCATGCCCGAGAGCAACATGGCTGCGAGCATTATGGTCAATCTTCTTATCATGATTTATTGAATTTTGGTTTTACAGCTTGTCAAATGGGATGTGGGCCAGCAGTTCACCAAAGCGGTTGGCACCTTCCTGCAATTGCCCCTCCACCATCTTGCGCAGGAAAAACGGGAGGTTGAGCTGCAACTCGGCAGTGCTCATGGTGGTATTGTCGGCCTGGGGCTCCAGGTTGATGACCATATTGATGGGCACAGGGGACTGGGAGGCGGTATAGACCACGCGGCGGCCCTCCTCGCTGGTCTCACGGTTAAGCGCCAGGGTGACCTCGCCCATGGGCGACTGGATGGCAATAGAATCCTGGGTAAACTTCACGGCATCAAGGTGTTGCCGTGCCTCGCCCTGGATCTTATCAGCGTTGGCCTCGATCAGTTGCTGGATGAGCGAGGGATTGGTGAGTTTGCTATAAATGGTCACGGCATCGCAAGCGATGGCATGGGGAGCGCCTATAAATGATTCCATATTATTCAGTTGTCAGTTGTTAGTTTTTAGTTGGTCAATCTACGGCATTGAAACCTGCTGGAGCCCAGCCCTCGGGGTCTTGGTGCCATAGCCGCAGGTTCTCAGCATCGGCAGGAGTGATACGGCCACTGTCGATCGCCACATCTAGCATAGTTTCAAAGTCGGTCAACGTGATGATGGGCAGTTTGGCCCGCTTCAGCCCCTTGGCTGCCCGCGAGAACTGATAGTCAAAGATGACCACGACACCCAGTACGATGCCTCCTGCCTCGCGCACGGTGTTGAGGCACTTGAGGCAATTGTTACCCGTTGACAGCTGATCCTCGATGAGCACCACCTTTTGCCCCGGCTGGATGTCACCCTCAATCAGGTTCTCCAGACCGTGATCCTTGGGCGTGGAACGCACATACACCATCGGCAGGGCCAGCGAGTCGGCCACCAGCGCGCCATGGGCGATAGCTCCCGTTGCGATACCGGCAACAACCTCGGCCCCTCCATAGTTCTCCATGATGAGCCTCGCCATCTCCACCTTGATGAGGTTGCGCACCTCGGGATAGGAAAGCGTCATGCGCAGGTCGGTATAAATGGGTGACTGCCAGCCTGTTGCCCACGAGAACGGACTATCAGGTTGTAACTTGATGGCATTGATTTGCATCAATTTTTCAGCTAACAGGGTGTCTAATTTCTTCATTGTTGATATTAAAGGTTGAAAAGTTGTGCGAAATTAGCAATTTTCTCTCGGTTAGACGATAGATTGTGGCAACAAATTTACACAAATGATGTTAAAACAGCTATCTCTCGTCAAAACCAACGAGGAAACAAGGTCGGATTTGCTGCTTCAGGAATAAATGATTAATTTTGCAGTGATAAAACAACAAGATATAAAATCATGGCTACAATAAAGACCGGAATGGTGCTCGAAGGGGGCGGAATGCGCGGCATGTACACCTGCGGCATCCTCGACGTGCTCATGGAGAATCACATCTATCTGGACGGCATGGTGGGCGTGTCGGCAGGCATCGCCTTCGGGTGCAACTACAAGTCACGCCAGGCAGGCCGGGCATTGCGCTACAATGTGCGCTTTGCCCATGACAAGCGCTACAGCAGCCTGCACTCATTGATCAAGACGGGCAATTACTACAATGCGTGGTTTGCCTATCATCTTGTACCCAAGCACTATGACGTGTTTGACTACAACGTGTTTGAGGACTCGCCCATGGAGTGCTATGCGGTGTGCTTTGATGTCAAGACAGGGCAGGCAGTTTACCAGCGGCTGGATCATGTGAATGACGACTTCTTTGAGTGGATACGCGCATCGGCATCGATGCCCGTGGTCGCACAGCCCGTCGAGGTGGGCGGTCACCTGCTGCTCGATGGCGGCTTGGCCGACAGCATTCCACTGGAGTTCATGATGAGTAAGGGCTATGAGCGCAATGTGGTCATCCTCACCCGCGAGGAAGGGTTCCGCAAGACTGCCGAGACCGGCATGTGGCTCATGAAACTGCTGCTGCGCAAGTGGCCCAAGGTGATCGAGGCGCTCAAGAAACGCCCCACCCACTACAACAAGCAGCTGCAACAGGTGCGTGAGCAGGAGCGCAAGGGCAACGCCTTTGTTTTCCGCCCCGCGACACCCCTGGACGTGAGCCGCACGACCCATGACCCCAAGGAGATGAACCGCGTGTATCAACAGGGGCGTGAAGAAGCCCTGCAACGCCTCGACGAGCTCAAGCGATTCTTGGCCCAGGGCAACAACGAGGAGCCCACTCCCCATGAATAGTCCCAAACAACCGCTCACCGAGCAACAAGCCCTGAACCGCGCCGCTGCCCTGTGTGCCCGCAGCGAGCAGTCACCGGGTGACATCCACGACAAGCTCACCAAGTGGGGACTCACAGCACAAGAGGCCGCACGGGTCATGGCACAATTGTACTCACAAGGATTTATCAACGAGGAGCGCTATGCACGCGCCTTTGTCCGCGACCGGTTTGCCTTCAACGGCTGGGGCAAAATCAAGATTGCCCACCAGCTGCGGCTCAAGGGCATTCCTGCCCAGGTCATCGATGAGGCACTCACGGCTATCGATGATACAGCCTACCGCAGCAAGCTCACCCAACTGCTGCTTGCCAAGTGGCGCACCGTGCAAGGCCGCGAGCCACGGGCAGCATGGGCAGCGATGATGCGGTTTGCCGCCTCCAGGGGCTTTGAGGCAGCGATTGCCAGTGAATGCGTCAAAACAGTTACCAGGCTCGATGTGGAAGACGATTAAACAATGGCTGAGCGGGGCCGCCGATGTGGTGATGCCGCGCCTGTGTCCCGTGTGCGGGAAACCGCTTGACAGCGACGAGAAGTGGCTGTGCCGCCGGTGCCTAGCCTCATTGCCACGCACACACTATGAGGACGTCAACTTCAACACCATGGAACAGCACTTTGCCGGCAAGGTCCCCATCGAGCGGGCCACGGCCTATTTCTTCTATGAGAAAGGTTCCCCCTATGCCTCGATCCTGCATGACATCAAGTATCATGGCACCCCCAAGATGGGCCAGTGGCTCACCGCGCGAGCCGTGGGTGACATGGCAGGGAGCAACTTCTTTGACGGCATCGATGTGGTGACCGCAGTGCCGCTTCACCGCAGCAAACTAGCCCATCGCGGCTACAACCAGAGCGAGTATCTGGCTCGCGGCATTGCCGACGCACTGGGCATTCCATATATCGAGACCCTGAAGGCCACACGCCCCCACTCCACCCAGACCCACAAGGGCGCCATGGAACGCTGGCTCAACATCCAGGGCAACTATGCCCTGAATGAAAAAAACGCCAGTCGCTTGACTGACAAACACATCCTGCTGGTGGATGATGTGGTGACCACGGGCTCCACACTCACCGTGTGTTCCACGCTACTCAAGACCATTCCAGGGGTGAAGGTTTCGCTATTCACCCTAGCCGCCGCAAGGCTGGAGTAATGTTTTCCATGCCATCCAATAGATCTGTACCAGAAGATGGTAACAATTAACGGCGCCTTGCAGGGCGCCGTTAACCTTATTCTCTAGAAGTCTTCCTTCTCCTTGGCCAAGTTGCGGTAAGCCAACTTGTCTTCCAGGTATTCCTGGGTGGCAATCAGTGTGGGCTTGGGGAGCTTCTCGTAGTACTTGGAGATTTCAATCTGCTCGCGGTTCTCGTTGATTTCCTCAAGGTTGTCGTTCAGGGTAGCAAACTCCTGAAGCTTCTTTTCCAGGTCGGACTTCATCTCGGCAGCGATCTGGTTGGCACGCTTGCTGATGATGCAAACGGTCTCATAGATGTTGCCCGTGGGCTCTGCCATTTCGATGATGTCATGCACCGTGGTGGTGAGTGGCGCGTTAGTCTTCTTGTAATCCATGTTCTGCTATTATATATATTATAATGTTGTTATTGTTCACTTAGTTGTTGTTTACATACTTGCTGGCAATCTTGAAGATGTTGTCAGCCTCCTTGCGGTTCTTGCTGTCGGGGTAGTCGTTGATAAACGAGTAATACTCATCGATCACAGTGCGGAATCGGTCCATCTTCTTCTCCACAACGCTCTCGGTGGCCTCCTTGTAACGTGCCCTGAGAACGAGCATCTCAAGGTCTTCCTTGTACTTGCTATAAGGATAGGACTTGATGGCATTCTGGGCGGTGATGACAGCGCTCTCGTAGTTATTACCCATGTAGTTGCCCAAGTTGTAATAGAGGGTAGCATTCTGCAACTCCTTGAGGACCAACTTGTCTTGCAGTTCAAAGACCGCACTCTGGGCAATCGAAGCCTTGTCACTCTTGGGGTAATAGTCGAGAAACGCCTGCAACTCCTCCATCGCACGGATGGTCTCGCTCTGGTCCAGCTGGGCATCGGGCGAGTCGAGGTAGAAGCCATACCCGGCATAGAAGCGGGCCAGCTCGGCATACTGTCCACGGGGATAGCGCTGGTAATACTGCTTGAAGTAGGAGCCGGCGCTGATGTAATCCCTGTTCTCATAGTAACTCAAACCCAACAGATAGAGCGACTCCTCGGCATGGGGGGTACCACGGAAGATAGGCACCAGTTCGGTGAGGATGGTATAGGCCTGGGCATAGCGCTTGTTCTCAAACGCCTTCTTGGCATAGGCATACTTATACTCAAGGTCGTTGCTCTTCATCACCTTGTTATACTCGCCACAGCCAGCCATCACACAGGCCAGAGCCAATATTATCGTCAATCTCTTGATCATTGAACAGTCGTTTTTGCGCATTTAGCCCGCAAAATTACTCTTTTTTTCTAAGATGTACAACCCTTTAACCCAAATCACGGAATTATTTCGCAAAATTTAACGGAGCACTTGGAAAAAAGCGCCGCTATAGCCCCTGTTTCAATGATTTGTTGTAAATTTGTGGGATAAATCAACTTTAATACTAGTTTAGACATGAACATTGGAGATAAGATTCCCGAATTCTTAGGGCTCGACCAGAATGGCAACGAAGTGAAGGCCAGTGACTTTGCGGGCAAGAAACTCATCATCTATTTTTATCCCAAGGATAACACCCCAGGCTGCACGTCCGAGGCTTGCAGCCTCTCGGAGGGCTACGGCGCGTTGAAGCGGGCAGGCTTTGCCCTGCTGGGCGTGAGCAAGGATAGTGCCGCCAGCCACCAGAAGTTTGCCGACAAGTACAGCCTCCCCTTCCCCCTCATTGCCGATGAGGACACGCGGCTGAACCAGGCGTTCGGAGTGTGGCGCGAGAAGAAGATGGCGGGTCGCACCTACATGGGCACCGTGCGCACCACCTTCATCATCGACGAGCAAGGCATCATCACCCACATCATCGACAAAGTGAAAACCAAGGACAGCGCCAACCAGATACTGGAACTGGTTAATGGTTGACAGTTGTTAGTTGTTAGTTGTTAGTTGTTAGTTGACGTTCGGTCAGGGTATGACCATGCCGTGGCTCCCGCCACGGCCATTAAAAAACCAGGCGATAAAAAATAAAAACATAATCATGAAGAAGATATTATTGACATTAACTATGTTGGTACTGGCGATGGGCGCCAGTGCGTTGACGCTTGAGGAGAGTGTGTTGCGCGGCAATTCGCCACGGGGCATTGGGGCCATGCAACCCGCCAAGAATGACGGGCGGTATTTCTACCGCCTGAGTGACAACGGTAACAGCATCAAGCGCATCAGCTATGCCAAGGGCGACGAGAGCGTACTGCTGGACACCAGTGGCGAGACGGTCACGGGGTGGGACGACTTTGAGGTGACTGCCGACGGTGCTTACGTGCTGCTGTGGAACAATACACAGGAGATTTATCGCTACAGCTTCAGCGCCGACTACTACGTGTATGACCTCAAGAACAAGACGATGAAGGCACTGAGCGACGGAGGCGGCGAGGAAATCGCCACCCTCTCGCCCGACGGCAAGCGCGTGGCCTACGTCAAGGACAACAACGTGTTTGTGCGCAACCTCCTGGACGGCACGACCGTGCAGGTTACCCGCGACGGCAAGAAGAACAACATCATCTATGGCGTGCCCGACTGGGTCTATCAAGAGGAACTGGGGATGCTCAACACCCTCAACTGGTCGAGCGACAGCCGCTCGCTGGCCTTCCTTCGCTGGGACGAGAGCCAGGTCAAGATGGCCTCGATGATCATCTACCAGGGCACCTGCAACCCGCGTGACGAGTATGCCCTCTACCCCGGGCGCTACGACTTCAAGTACCCCGTGGCTGGTGAGAAAAACTCGGTGGTGAGCGTCCACTGCTATGACGTGGTGGATGGCACGTTCAAGAAACTCAACGTGCCCCTCGACGAGGAGGATTACGTGTGCCACATCACCTTCAGCCCCGACCCCAACAGGCTGATGGTGCAGCGCTTGAACCGTCACCAGAACGACCTGCGCATCTATGCCGTCAATCCCCGCACCAACCAAGCCCACGAGGTCTATCACGAGACGTCGGACACCTGGGTGGATGCCGAGACCAGCCAGCAGGTGCAGTATGAGAAGGACTTCTTTGTCATTCCCAGCGAGCGCTCGGGCTACATGCAGCTCTACCAGTATGACCTACAGGGCAACCTCATGCGCCAGTTGACCAGCGACAACAATAAAATCATCTCGCAGTTCTACGGCTACGACAAGGCCACCCGGCGCTTCTACTACCAGGCCTCATGCGGTCCATTGAACCGCGTGGTCGAGTGTGTCGATGCCAACGGCAAGGTCACCCGCCTCGCTCCATCGACAGCCGACGGCCAGGGCACCGCATCGGCCATTTTCAATGGTGATTTCTCCTACTACGTGGGCCGTTACAGCGATGCCAGCACCCCCGACCAGTACCGCATCTATGACCGCAAGGGAAAGCGTGTGCGTGACCTGCAGCTCAACGAGGAATATGCCCGCCGCTACACCGCCGTGGATGTGCCCAAGAAGGAATTTTTCACCATGGAGCACGACGGTTACACCCTCAACGGCTACATGATCAAGCCCGTCGATTTTGACCCGACTAAGAAATACCCGGTCATCATGGAGCATTACAATGGCCCCGGCTCACAGGAGGTGCTCAACAAGTGGCGCATGGGCTGGGAGCAGTATTTTGCCACTCAGGGCTATATCGTGTGCGAGGTCGATAGTCGCGGCACGGGCTTCCGTGGCAAGGCGTTTGAGTCGATGACTTATCTCAACCTGGGCAAATATGAGACCGAGGACGCTGTTGCCGCCGCCCACTACATGGCCAGCCAGCCGTGGGTCGATGCCGACCACATTGGTATCATGGGATGGAGCTACGGCGGTTTCCAGACGTTGATGGCAATGAGCGAGCCGGGCAGCAACTATGCCTGCGGCGTGAGCATCGCCCCAGTGACCACTTGGCGCTTCTATGACAGCATCTACACCGAGCGCTACATGCGCACCCCCCAGGAGAACCCCGAGGGTTACAGCAACTTCCCGATCAACCGTGCCGAGAACTTGAATGGCCGCGTGCTCATCATGTTTGGCAGTGCCGACGACAACGTGCACATCGTCAACTCAATGCAGTATGTGTCCAAGCTCGTCGATATGAACCGCACCTGTGACATGATGGTCTTCCCCAACATGAACCACAGCATCCGCGACTGCTCGGCCCGCTACGTCGTTTACAAGCGCGCCCTCGAGTTCTACGACCACTACCTCAAGTAAACTATGATAATAGATAAAAGACAGCAGATTGATTTAAAAGATTTGTTCGTATTTGTGATAGATTTGTTTGGATTTTTCCGAGAACAGCCAGGATACATGTTCCTGCGACATTTGCGCCCGCAAGCGGGCTAAAATCAAAACAAATTACATACAAATCAAATAATTTGTGATAATATGATTATAGACATTGATGGTCGCTATCCGTTTTTCCATGAAATTACTGGTGTGGCTATGGAAATCCATAGTCAGTTTCATGGTGGATTACTTGAATCTGCCTACGAGGCCGCATTAGCTTACCTATTGCCCCAAAAAGGTTATTTGGTTGAAAGGCAAGTATATCTGCCCATTTACTGGAAGGACGTGAAATTAGACCAAAACTATAGAATGGACTTGGTCGTCAATAAGGACATTATAATTGAACTAAAGTCAGCCAAGTATCATGGGAATAGCGAACGGCGTCAACTGTGGAACTATATGAACATCACTCATCTCAAGTATGGGATGTTAATCAATTTTGCACCAGATGGCCTATACTCTGAGTGGTATATCCGGCAAGAGAATGGCACAATAGATAAAGTTAAGTATTACCAAAAATAATGCGATTAGTGAAATGGATTGAATAAATGGATTTGTTTAGATTTGTATTTGATTTGTTTAGATTTTTCCGAGCGCAGCGAGGACACGTTCTGTAGCAATGATGCCCGCAAGCGGGCAAAAATCAAAACAAATCGCAAACAAATCTGCACAAATGATGAAAAACTGTTTGTATAACTCGTATATAGTAAAAGGTATGGAGTATAAGGATGTGTTTTTTGTGGTGACGGGGCCGACGGCGACGGGCAAGACGGCTCGTGCCGTGCATCTGGCCAAGGCCATCGGCGGCGAGATCATCAGTGCCGACTCGCGCCAGATCTACCGTGGTATGGATATCGGCACAGGCAAGGACCTGGCCGAGTATGGCGACGTGCCCTATCACCTCATCGACATCCGCCCAGCGGGCTACCGCTACAGCCTCTACGAGTTTCTGGAGGATTTTGAGCGCGCCTATGACGACATCCGTGGGCGCGGCAAGCCCGTGATCATGTGCGGCGGCACGGGGATGTATGTCGAGACCGTCGTCAAGGGCATCAAACTGCCGCCCGTGCCGCGCAACGAGGCGTTGCGGGCCGAGCTGGCAGGCAAGTCATTAGAGGAGTTGACCGCCCTACTCAAGACCATGAAGACCCTGCGCAACAACAGCGACATCGACACCGTGGCGCGTGCCACGCGCGCCATCGAAATCTGCCGCTACTATGAGCAGCATCCCGAGTTGAAGGCCCTCACCGAGCCGCACCCCATGGAGAACGCCTTGGTCATCGGCGTCGAGGTCGATCGTGACACGCGCCGCGAGCGCATCAGCCAACGCCTGCGGGCCCGACTGGACGAGGGCATGATCGACGAGGTGCGTCGCCTCATCAACGACGAGGGCATCGCCCCCGAGGACCTGATATACTACGGCCTGGAATACAAATTCGTCACCCAATACGTCATCGGCCAGCTGACCGAGGAAGAAATGTTCCGCCAACTCGAAATTGCCATCCACCAGTTTGCCAAGCGCCAGATGACCTGGTTCCGCGGCATGGAAAAACGCGGCACCCCCATCCACTGGCTCTCCAGCACCCTCCCCCCCGACGACTTCACCGCCCACATCCTCACCCTCGCCGACACCCACTTTTCAGACAACAAAGACAACTAATCGTCAACCGTAACAACAAATGATTTGTTTCTGAAACGCTGCAAAAATGCTGCATTTCAGAAACAAAACGAGGATTCTTGTGAAAAAAACTGATTTTGATGGTAACAATGACTGGTTTCACTGGCCATCGGGAGCCTTTTGCCTCTTATTGAGGTATTGGTCGAGGTCGGGGAATCGGTGACAGACGAGGTTACCGGCGCTCTGAAACAGGATGCTGTCGTTATATGGAATGCCGTACTGGACGTCGAGCGGGGCACCGTGGGTGTCGATGTACTGGCTGGGGTCGTGGATAATGACGTACTGATAGAGGGTGGTGCCATAACGGCGGAACTTGACATAGGACTGATGCTCCCTGCCGTTGCGGTTAATCTCGAAGCCGATCACGCCTGCCTGCCTCATCTTGGCATTGATAGTGTCGAACTGAGCGGGTGTAATCCCTACACTTGACAGTGTTAAATCTTTCATGCTTTGGTTATTCATCATGTCATGCCAGCACCCACGGGGGCAACACACCATCAGTCGGTCAATCGTTTCGCCCTCGGCCTGATAGTCGATGGTGGTGGAGTCGTCGAGGCAACTTTTGGTGTAAGCGATCAGGTCGTGAATCTCGTCGTGATGGGACAAGTAATGTGCCTCCATCTGTGCGGCAGTGCAGGGTTCCGACTTGGGCAGAGCCAGGTAGAAAATGCCCCACAAGCCCACGTTCAGCACATGCAAGGCCATCATGGTCTTTTGCCGGGTGTTGCGCAAGGGGATGGCACGGACAAGCGAAATGAGATAGATAAGGATGATGGGCAGACCGATGAAAAACAGCCATGCCAACCCGATGATCGCATATTCCCATCGGTCCAGATACTCGATGCGGTCATGAGTCACATCGCCAAAACGCATCGCCACAATATAGATCATGGAGGCGATAACCACCACAAATTCCAATGCATTGTAGGCCCTGCCAAGTATGTCCTTGATCTTCATTACTAGTCTTCTTGATGTTGGTTTTTCTTCTTGATGTATTCCTCGCGGGCGTGGCGCAGGCGTCGCTGCCGTTCTTGTTCGCGGCGGCGACGGCGTTTCTCGGCGTCCTCCTGTCGGTAAGCAAAATCGTTGTCAGCCATAGATTAAAAACAACCTTTACAACTCAAACAACTGTTATCGAGACTATATAAGGAAAACAACCTGTGCAATTTGTTGAAGAACAATAGATTGTCATTGAGCGCTTGCCTCTGTGGTTGTTATAGGATGGTGACCGATACACGTTTCCCTAGGCCCGCAAAGATGCGGAAGAGAGTCGATAACTGCACGTCTGCCCGACCATTTTCTATCTTGGAGATATAGCTTTTCTTGGTGCCGATTTTCTCAGCAAGTTGCTCCTGGGTCAAACCAGCCAGCCTGCGCTGCTCTTTGAGGCATTCAGCTAAGCAAAATGCTTCGGCTCCAGACTCAAATGCATCTCTAGCTTCAGAGCCCTTTTCTCCATACTCAGCGTTGAGCAGGTCCTCAAAGGTCTCACTCTCCATGATCGCCTTTTTCTTCTTATCTTCCATGACTTTATCCTTTTTTTTCTTTAAAATATTCTTTTTTAATAGCCTCGGCGCGTTTGATTTGGTTTTTGGGCGTCTTCTGTGACTTCTTCTGGAAACCATGGAAAAGAACAACCAGCGCCCCGCCGTCAAAACAACAAAATATGCGAAAAATGTTGCCGCCAGATTCAACTCTGATTTCGTAAAGCTCATCAGAGTTCTCAATTATTCTAAAGAACTTTGCGGGAATAACCCGTTGAGTTTCAATTAATCGGAGTACATAATTGATTTTAGTGCGCACCGAATCGGTTTGCATGATATAGAAATCCTTGAAATAGGATTTAAACAACTTTATTACTCTGATTTTTTCCATAAAATAAGGAATTTCACCGCAAAGTTAATCAATTAGTTAACTCTGTGCAAATTTTTCACCAAAATAGTTGTTTGAGTTGTGTTGTTTTCATTTTTAATTCTCACTCCTTGTGGAAGGTGTCGCTGAAGAGAGTGCGGTTCATGATGGAGCGGCCCAGGGTCAGCTCGTCGGTATATTCGATCTCGTTGCCCACGCTCACACCGCGGGCCAGGATGGTGATCTTGACGTCGGGATAAGGTGCCAGACGGCGGAAGATGTAGAAGTTGGTCGTGTCGCCCTCCATCGTGGCGCTCAGGGCCAGGATAACCTCCTTCACTCCACCCTCACGCACGCGTTGCTCCAGGCTATCGACCTCGATATCACCGGGGCCAATGCCGTCCATGGGCGAGATGAGGCCGCCCAGCACATGGTAAAGTCCGTGGTGCTGATGGGTATTCTCGATAATCATCACGTCCTTGACATTCTCGACAACGCAGATGGTGCTCGCGTCACGCGACGGGTTACCGCAGATGGGGCACACCTCGGTCTCGCTGATGTTGTGACACACCTTGCAGTAGCGTATCTCACGGCGCAGCTTGATAATCGCCTCACCAAAGGAGACCGCCTCCCCCTCGTCCTGCTTCAACAAGTGCAGCACGAGCCGCAGGGCCGTCTTACGCCCGATGCCTGGCAACTTGGCAAACTCACTGACCGCCGTTTCCAATAACCTTGATGCAAATTCCTGTTCCATCTGTCCTCAATTCTGATAAACAGGGGCAAAGTTAGGCATTTTGTCAGGGAATGGGGCTGGTTTCACAATATTTAATCTTTATAAGTTACATTTTGCTTGTTACTATTCTTCAAAAGCTGTACCTTTGCACTGGTAAAATTTCATAAGTTATTACAAAGATTTAAAGACATAACATCATGGCATTAACAAACGACAAATTAGTCATTGTCGGCGCTGCCGGCATGATCGGTTCTAACATGGTACAGACCGCCCTCACCATGGGCTTGACCACCAACATCTGCTTGTATGACGTATTCTCGCCCGAGGGCGTGGCCGAGGAAATGCGCCAGAGCGGTTTCAATGACGTGAATATCACCGCCACCACCGATGCCAAGGAAGCATTCACCGGTGCCAAATACATCATCTCAAGCGGTGGCGCACCCCGCAAGGCCGGTATGACCCGCGAAGACCTGCTCAAGGGCAACTGCGAGATTGCCGAGGGTCTGGGTAAGGACATCAAGACTTATTGCCCCGATGTGAAGCACGTGATCATCATCTTCAACCCCGCCGACTTGACGGGTCTTGTAACCCTGCTGTATAGTGGCCTGAAGCCCAACCAGGTTACCACCCTGGCAGCTCTAGACACCACCCGCTTGCAGAGCGCCCTGGCCAAGAAGTTCAACGTGATGCGCAACGAGATCACCGGCTGTGCTACCTACGGTGGCCACGGTGAGCAGATGGCAGTATTCGGCAGCCACGTCGAGATCGCTGGCCGCAAGTTGACCGACATCATCGGCACCGACGAGTTCCCCGCCGAGGAGTGGGAGCAGATGAAGACCGACGTCACCAAGGGTGGCGCCAAGATCATCGAACTGCGCGGTCGCAGCTCCTTCCAGAGCCCCGCTCAGATGTCGATAGAGATGATCCGTTCGGTCATGGGCGGTGAGAAGTTCCGCTTCCCCGTTGGCACCTATGTGAGCAACGACAAGTACAACCACATCATGATGGCCATGGACACCGTTCTGGACGAGAACGGCGCTACCTACAAGGTGCCCCAGGGTACTCCCGAGGAGAACGCCAAGCTCGATGCCAGCTATGAGCACCTGTGTCACATGCGCGATGAGTTGGTTGAGCTGAACATCGTTCCTCCCATCAGCGAGTGGAACAAGATCAATCCCAACCTGTGATTCACCTCTTAAAGGGGCCTGATTGCTGAATCATCTTCTTCACACAGCAACCCAACTGGCCCCTATTATTGACAAGTACCCGATGAGGGTGTGTCATAATTATCTCACTGGCTATTGATGAGGCCGTGTCATGAATGGCGACAGGAACCTTTGATCGAGCTTCGCTCGAAGAATTAAGCAATAATAATTTTGTTTAACTTCTTGGCTTTTAAGCCAATCAAAGTTCCAGACATGAATTCATGACACAGCCTCATCGTTTTTTCCCAATCACTGGCAACTCATGGACATCACCAGGGAACAAGACCTGAACATCAGAGGCTTTTCGATACTCCTGCTAGTGGTTCACAATTATGTGTACCGCCTGATGGGTATCAACTGCAATGAGTTTGCCTATTCCCAGCAGGTTACCGACATATTCCTGTCGCATGTGTCCTCGGGGCAGATGCCGTGGTATGTGGCATCGTTTGCCGGATGGGTTGTCGTGTCTTGCTTTTTCTTCCTGAGTGGTTACGGGCTGACGCGCAAATATGGTGAAGCAGCGCAGTTACCCCTTTATAACTACATCAAGCGACACGTTTCCAAGCTGTGGAAACTCCTGCTGCCCGTGTTTGCGGTCTATATCGCCCTATTCTATGGCGCATTTGGCCACAACTGGAACATTCCGTCAATCATCGCTCAGGTGACGTTTACCATCAACCCCCTGTGCTACGGCGACAACAGCTTTGTCATCGAGCCAGGCATCTACTGGTTCCTTGGGGCCATTCTCCAGTTCTACTTCTTCTTCCCGGTCATCAAGCGGCTGGACAAGAGTTGGTTATGGCTGCTGCTTGCCGCCGGCATCGCCATCCGCTATCTGGCCATCTACGGGATGAGCAACGATGTGCAAGAGTGGATCAGGCTCAACGCCCTGGGCTGGATCACCCCGTTCGTTGCAGGCATGATTGCGGCACGCACGCCAGTGAACCTGACCAGACGCACAAGTGTCGTCCTGTGCATCCTGTCGGCAGTGCTGCTATGGCTGTGCATGACCCATCAGTGCCTGATGCCGTTGAGCGAAATCTGCTGCATCATGTGCTGTGTCACATTGAGCCGCATCGTCACGCTCAAGCCACTGGCGTGGATTGGCGGCATCTCGTCCAGCATCTTCATGATCCATCCCCTGCTGAGGATGATCTTCTACGAGATGGGGCCACACTCGGTACTGCTTTCACTGGCCTGCTACACAATGCTTTCCATCGCCGTTGGCTGGCTTTATAGCCTGCTGATGAAGGCCATATTACCCGAAAAACCCAAAGGTCGATAAAAAATGGCCAGATTTATTGGGCGAGAAAAGCAAAAAAAGCATTACCTTTGCCTAATGGCTATTATTTCAAGTTTCTAAAGCGGCAAGACCACTTTAAAAAACTTGAGGATTAGAGATGAGTGAACGCCTGAAATATCGAGAAAACAACGATTGTGGGAGGTCTTTTCGGTTTTTGAAGCGTCAAGTCGCTAATCACTAATCAGTGAGCAAGTTATATGCTTGCGAAATGTAAATTATCAACACTATGCAGAATACCAGCAAACAATATGACGAAGTGATCGCCACGTGCCGCGAGCTGTTTATCAACAAGATGAAGGACTACGGTCCGTCGTGGCGCATCCTGCGACCCCGCTCTGTAACCGACCAGATCTTCATCAAGGCCAAACGCATCCGCACGCTGGAGCTGAACGGCGAGACCAAGGTGGGTGAAGGCATCTGGCCCGAATTCATCGGTATCATCAACTACGGCATCATCGGCCTGATACAGTTGAAACGCGGTTACAGCGACGTGGTGGATATTACGGCCCAGGAGGCTCTCCAGCTCTATGATGAGCTCATCGGCAAGACCAAGGAACTGATGATTGCCAAGAACACCGACTATGGCGAGGCTTGGCGCGACATGCGCATTTCCAGCTATACCGACCTGATATTGACCAAGATACAGCGCACCAAGGAGATTGAGAACCACGATGGTGCCACCCTGGTGAGCGAAGGCATCGACGCCAACTATCAGGACATGATCAACTACAGCGTGTTTGCCCTCATCAAGCACAACGAGGGCAGCGATGAATAAACCCTATTATTTCCACTACATTGATGACCATCAAGGCATTCATCCAAGCCGTCAAGTATGAAAAGTGGTGCCAGGTGTTGACGTTGCTCATGCGCCTGACCGTGGGCGGCGTGTTCATCTTCTCGGGATTTACCAAGGGGGTTGACCCGTGGGGCACCTGTTACAAAATCACCGACTACCTGAACGCCCTGGGGCTGGGTAGCTGGACTGGAACCGCTCTGTTTATTGCCGTATCGCTTGCCGCACTCGAGTTCATCCTGGGTGTGGTGATTGCCGTGGGGGCCTATCGTCGCAGCGCACCATGGGTAGCCTTGCTCATGATGCTGGTGATGACACCGCTCACCCTATGGCTGGCCGTGACCGACGCGGTGCCCGACTGTGGTTGTTTTGGCGATGCGATACACCTGAGCAACTGGGCAACATTCGGCAAGAACCTGCTGTTGCTGCTGGGCGTGATCTACCTGTTGCTGTTCAACACGTCGCTGCGCAGCATTTACGGCCCAGCCGTGCAATGGGTAGTGGGGGCATTATCGTTTGCGCTGATCATGACTGTAGCCTATTATGGCTACTTTGTCCAGCCTCTCATCGACTACCGACCCTACCCCGTTGGCACCCAGCTGATAGCGGCCAGTGCCGAGGATCCCGCAGCAGGAGAGGACGACTTCACTTTTATCTATAGCAAGGACGGCGAGGAGCATGAGTTCACCATCGACAGCCTGCCCGACGAGGAGGACGGCTGGGAATATGTAACCCGCTACCGCAGCAACCGTCCCCACGGCAAGGTCATCGTCCAGAATCCCGGCAGCGACCGCAGCCTGACGATCATGGACGAGGATGGCGAGGATGTCACCATCGATGTGCTGAGCAACAACCGGCGCATCGTGCTATTGCTGTTTCCCGACCTGAGTGAGGTGGGCATCATCAGCTCCTATGCCCTGAATGAGTTGAACGATGCAGCCCTTGTGGCACAGGCCGATGTCGTAGGGCTCACACCCGCCACAGCGACCGAGGTGGACCAGTGGAAAGACCTCTCCATGGCCAGCTATGCCATCTACCACATGGATGACAGCGAACTCAAGATGGTGGCCCGCGGCAATCCCGCCGTCGTCTATCTGGAAGACGGTACCATCAAGTGGAAGCGCACCCTCTCCTCGCTTGACGACGTGGAGCAACCCGTGGAACTGAGCGACATGGGCAACAATCATGATGCCGACAGCGTCTTGACCAACTTGATGCTCGTCTATCTGGCGGCCATGCTCGGCCTGTTCATGCTCAACCGCACCCACCTACTGGTGAGATACTTCTACTACAAGCGCAACAAGAAGGGAAACAAAACAGCCAGCAACCAACAACCGAAAACTGAAAATTAACAACTAACCACTCAATCATGATACTCAAAGAAGGACAACCCATCGACCAATGGCATGTGGTCTATCTCATCAAGGAAAACCCCTATGCCGAGAGTTACCGGGTGGAGGATGAGAGCGGCAATCCCTACTTCCTGAAGATTTACCGCCTCAAGAACACGCCCGACAAACTGATCAACGACGGTGAAGTCACCGAGATCGCCGTGTGCCGCCAGTTACAACACAAGAATATCGTGAGCTACATCGCCGACGGCATCTACAACGACGATGCCGGCGAGTGCCGCTATGTGGTAGCCACCTACTTCAGCGGCGAACTGCTGAGCGAGATGCTGCAACGCAAGAAGAAAAAGAAACTCGAACCCAAGGTTGCCGTCAAGATATTTATCGAGATGCTGCAAGGCCTGCAATACCTGCATGAGCGTCCCGGCGTGTTGCTGCACAACGACATCAATCCCACCAATGTGATGCTGAGCAGCAAGACCCGCGGCACTGCCGAACTCATCGACATGGGACACGTGTCGCCTTGCTTCATGGGCAACGCGCCGTTTGACACAGCCGACCTGGATCCACGGTATGCCAGTGGGCAGTCCTTCCTGGGAAAATATGATGAGCGTAACGACATCTTTGCCGCTACTGGCGTGTTCTACACCATGCTCACGGGCAAGGCACCCTGGGGTGTGGAATTCACACCACAGATGTCCCGCAAGGAGAAAATACGCCTCGTCCAGAAGGCACGCAGCGAGCAGGGCGAGATCGATGTCGATGACATCCAGGACGAGAAGCTGCAAGCCATCGTGGCCTGTGGCCTATCGTTGAGCTACACCGAGCGCTATGAGAGCGTGGATGAGATCCTCAACGACCTGCTGGTTGACGATGACAGCGACATGGCTCAGGAGATACGCAACCGCCTGGCCATGCGCGAACAGGAGGCCACCATGAACGAACAGGACTCCGGCAGCTACACCAGCAGCGACCGCACCCAAGCCGCGACCGAGACCAGCGCCGATGTGCAGATCAAGCGCGGCGGCGGTAACGGCTTTGCCGACATCGCAGGCATGGATGACCTCAAGGACATGCTGCGCAAACGTGTGATCATGATCCTGCAAGACAAGGAACTGGCCGAGAAGTACAAGCTCACGCCGCCCAACGGCATGTTGCTCTACGGCCCCCCGGGATGCGGCAAGAGCTTCTTTGCCGAGAAGTTTGCCGAGGAGACGGGCTTCAACTTCATCCTGGTCAAGGCCAGCGATCTGGGTTCCATCTACATCCACGGCTCACAGGGCAAAATCGCCGACCTGTTCAAGAAGGCAGAGGAGAATGCCCCGTCGGTGTTGTGCTTCGACGAGTTTGACGCCTTTGTCCCCAGCCGATCGGGCGACCTGGGCAGCAACCAGGCAGGCGAGGTCAACGAGTTCCTGTCACAGCTCAACAACTGCTCCAGGCGAGGCATCTTTGTCATCGCCACCAGCAACCGCCCCGACAAGGTGGACCCCGCCGTGCTGCGCACGGGCCGCATCGACAAGCAGGTGTATGTTCCCATGCCCGACTTGACAGCCCGCCGTCTGATGTTTGAGCTGTACCTCAAGGACCGTCCATGCGGCCCAATCGACAGCAACGCCCTGGCCGAGAAAGCCGATGGTTATGTGGCCAGCGACATCGCCTATGTGGTGAACGAGGCCGCTACCATCGCCGCCTTCAACCACGAGGATATCACCCAGGAGCTGATTCTCAAGACCATCGAGGGCATCAAGCCCTCGATCAGCAAGGAGCTGCTCAAGGAATATGAAGACATGCGCAACAAGATGGAAGGCATCTCACGCTCCAACTCCCTGCCCCGCATCGGGTACCGTTGATTAATGGTTAATGGTTAAAGGTTAGAGATAGCAGGAAAGGGAGAAGCAAGAACACAAGGCGTTCCAGCAGGGTCATCTATGCCGTGGCTCCCGCCACGGCAATAAAGCAATTAACAACCAACTAAAAACCAACAATATGGACTTAAATAAACTGATGATTGATTATCTGGCCGAGGAAGGTTTTCGTCCCCACGAGACCCCCTTTGGCATCGCCTTCAAGAAAGAGGGCATCAATTTCCTGTACTTCAAGGACGAGGAAGATGAACAGTACTTCAGGCTCATGATGCCGGCCATCTTTGTCGTCACCGAGGACAACGAGGACATCATCATGCGCGCCATGAACGACGTGAACAGCAACATCAAGGTGGTGAAGCTCTACACCATGGACATGGAGGACGAGAAGGGCAACAAGGAAACCAGTGTGTGGGTAGCCTTTGAGATCCTGGCCGATACGACTCCCGAGCTGAGTGACATCGTGCCCCGCGCCATCACCTTGCTGCAAGGAGCACGCATCGCCTTCCTCTCCAAGCTGGAGGAAGTCGCCGATCATTGATTGTTAGTCGCTAGCTGAAAACTAAATACCCAACTACCGAGTAGGCTCCATGTGAATGGTGACATGGGTCTGCTGCCCGAAGCGTTGCCTGATGGCCTGCTCGATGGCTGTGGCACGGTCATGGGCTGCGGTGAGTGACGTGTTACCCTCCATGCGCACGTGTGCCTCGATGGCAATGCGGTTTCCAATGCGCCGTGTGCGCAGGTTGTGAGGCTCGCTCACGTCGGGAAATGAGCGGATAATGTTCTCGATTTCTTTTTCCACGTCACTGGAGAGGGAGTGCTCGGTGAGTTCGCCCATGCTCGACCGCAACAGGTCAATCGACACCTTGACCAGGATTCCACCCACCACGACCGAAGCCAGCGGATCGAGCACAGTCCAGCGGTTGCCCAGCAGGATGGCGCCACCGATACCCAGCGCCGCCCCTATCGATGAGAACGCGTCACTGCGGTGATGCCACGCATTGGCAATCATGGCCTGCGAGTCAAGGCGCTTACCACGCCTCACAGTGTATTGATACAACACCTCCTTGACCATAATCGACACCACAGCTGCCACCAGCGCCAGCCATCCCGGTGCCGCCAATTGCTCGCCACCAGCCCAGTCAATAACCTTGGCCACACCCGAGACGATAATACCCGTGGCAGCAGCCAGCAATGCCAGGCCGATGATGAACGAGGCAAACGTCTCATACTTGCCGTGACCGTAGTCATGGCTCACGTCCTGGGGCTTGGCACTCACGTGGACAAAGGCGAGCACGATCACGTCGGTGATGAAGTCGGAGAGCGAGTGCACGGCATCGGCAATCATCGCCGAACTGTGACCCATCACACCCGCAATGAACTTGAAGGTCAGCAGCGCCACATTACCAGCACTGCCCACTATCGTCACCTTATATATCTCCTTCTCACGATTCATAGTTGTCGCAAAGGTAGTCCTTTTACTTAAACCTGCCAATTTTCACACGCTAAAAAACCGTGTCCCCGCCGATAGACCTCGGCAGGGACACGGTATATTGTCAGCAAGGATGAGGAACTGCATTCAGATAGGGCTCTATCACACTGTCCTCCACACGGGTGAATGTAGGTTCTTCTCCGCCGAGAAACATCAGTCTGTCGCCCTGGACTGAATATTCGCCTTCAGAGGTCTCGGCAAGACCAGTCAAGGGGTCGAGCGAGTCGTAGGTGACTATCAACTTCTTCCCCGATACGGTATATGTTCCGTGATAAACAAAAAAGCTGCGTTTGCCATAACCAGAAGATTCGTCATGAGATTTCCACACTAGATGAAACATACCGTCTTTGGTGAATTGATAATACAGATCATAATCATCATTTTCTTCATCATCAGGATGATTGTATTGCCAAGTCCCGACGATGTCAGCACCCTTGGGCTCGTCGTCATTGCTACAGGCGGTAAAGCCAACGGTAAACAATGCCAACAGCATGGCCATCATTGAATATCTGTACTTTTTCACAATATAAAAAATTCAAGTAAAAACAATTAGTTTAATACGTGAATTCGTAGTTGACAATTACTGGCGCATGTAGGCGGCTTGGTCGGCGGGGTTGAAGCCGGCGATAAACTTCGCGTGGCGTGCTACCTCGGCCTCGCCCATGTTGACATAGACCTTGGCGCTATCCATAAACAGGTCGGGCTCCTGGCTGGCGTCACCCATGAGCAGATAGCCCATGATGATGTGGCCGAGCATCTCGACCAGGCGACGGGCGTGGAAGGTGATGTAGTCGGGATCCTCCACGGCCTGTACCTTGGCAAAGGTCTCCTCATAGAGGGCGGTCATGGCTTCGAGTTTGGCCTTCATCGGGGCGACAGCCTCATTGTACTCGCGGGCAGCGTACTCCTTGATTTGGTTCAGATAGGTGCCCGTGGTGACGTGGCGGATGGCGGCAACCACCTGCAACTGGGTCGTGCCCTCATAGATGCTGGTGATGCGGGCATCACGGTAGATGCGCTCACAGGCGTAGTCGCGCATGAAGCCGCTACCGCCGTGAATCTGCACGCAGTCATAGGCATTCTGGTTGCAGAACTCGCTCGTCATGCCCTTGGCCAGCGGCGTGAAGGCATCGGCCAGACGGTTGTAGGCCTTCATGGTCTTGCGCTCCTCGGGGGCGAGGGTGCGCTCACGGCTGATGGCCTCCAGCGACTTGTACATATCGACAAAGCGGGTGCACTCATACAGCAGCGTGCGTGAAGCATCCAACTTGGCCTTGATGTTGGCCACCATTTCGCTCACGGCGGGGAAGTTAATGATGGGCTGGCCGAACTGCTCACGGCTGCGGGCGTATGCAATAGCCTCCTGATAGGCGGCCTCGCTCACGCCGACACTCTGGGCTGCGATACCCAGGCGGGCACCGTTCATCAGCGACATCACATACTTGATCAATCCCAGCTTGCGGTCACCGCACAGCTCAGCCTTGGCATTCTTGAACACGAGCTCGCACGTGGGACTGCCGTGGATACCCATCTTGTCCTCGATGCGGCGCACGGTCATGCCGCCGTCACGTTTGTCATAGATGAACATCGACAAGCCACGGCCGTCGCGGGTGCCCTCCTCGCTGCGTGCCAGCACGAGCGAGATGTCACCGTCACCGTTGGTGATGAAGCGCTTCACGCCGTTCAGGCGCCACGTGCCGTCCTCGTCCTGGGTGGCCTTGAGCATCACCGACTGCAGATCACTGCCGGCATCGGGCTCGGTCAAGTCCATCGCCAGGGTCTCACCCTTGCAGGTGCGGGGCAGGAAACGCTCCTTCTGATCCTCGCTGGCAAATTCATTGATAGTCTCGGCACAATCTTGAAGTCCCCACACGTTTACAAAGCCTGCATCGGCACGGCTCACCATGTCGGCAGCCATGATATAGGGAATCGACGACATGTTCAGGCCACCATACTGGCGGGGCAAGGTGATGCCCATCAAGCCAGCTTGGTTCAGGGCCTTGAGGTTAACCTCGGTGCCCTTAGCATAACGCACGCGGCCATTCTCGTGGTGAGGACCCTCAAGGTCAACATCCTTGGCATTGGGAGCTATGATTTCGCCACAGATTTCGCCGATGATTTCCAGCACGCGCTCATAGGAGTCCATCGCATCTTCGAAGTCGAGAGGTGCGTAGTCAAATTTCTCACACTGGGTGTAGTTGCGCTCGCGCAGGGCAACGATCTCCTTCATCAGCGGGTGATTCAGGTGATACTGGAGCGCTTTATTGTCGGTATAAAAATTAGCCATTGTTTTGCTTTTTTTGAGTATGAAGTAAGGAATCAGGATTCAGCATTCAATTCCAGCCTAAAAGTCTAAAAGCCTATAGCCTATTACCTAAAACCTATTACCTAAAACCTCTTACTTTGAATTCTTCTTGTAGTGCTTAATGAGCCTGGGAATCACATCCTCTACACTGCCAGTAATCACATAGTCGGCAATCGCATTGATGGGAGCATCGGGGTCAGTGTTGATGCTGATGATGATACTGCTCTCGTTCATGCCAGCGATGTGCTGGATCTGGCCCGAGATACCACAGGCGATGTACAACTTAGGACGAACGGTCACACCAGTCTGGCCAATCTGGCGCTCATGGTCAGTGAAACCGGCATCGACGGCAGCGCGTGATGCGCCGACCTCGCCACCGAGTACGTCAGCCAACTCGAAAAGCATGTCGAAGTTCTCCTTGCTACCCATGCCGTAGCCACCAGCCACAATGATATGGGCTCCCTTGATGTTGACTTTGCTCTGCTCGATCTCGCGGTCAATGATCTTCACCACCAGGCTGGCAGGGTCTATATACTTCTCAGGATCCAGATTGATGACTTCACCCTTGTAATTGACGTCAAAAATTTCTTTTTTCATCACACCCTCGCGCACGGTAGCCATCTGGGGACGGCACTCGGGATTGACAATAGTGGCGACAATATTGCCACCAAATGCGGGACGGATCTGGTACAACAGGTCCTTATACTCTTTACCCTTAACAGCATCGGTGTGATCACCGATCTCGAGCGACGTGCAATCGGCGGTCAAACCGCTGTGCAGGCACGACGACACACGAGGTCCCAAATCACGGCCAATGGTGGTAGCGCCCATGAGGCACACTTGAGGCTCAATTTCCTTGAACAACGTGGTTACTACACTCGAGTGAGGCAGCGACGTGTAGGGGAACAGGCGGTCATCCTGTACCTTATAGACCACATCAACGCCATAGGGGAACAACTCCTTCTCGATGCCGTCAAGCTTGTCGCCCAGCACCAGTGCCTCCAGACGGCAACCCAGGCGGGTAGCTAAGGTGCGGCCCTTGGTCAAGAGTTCGAGACTGACGTCGGCAATGCGGCCCTCGTCATACTCGCAATAGACTATCAGATTATTCTTGTCTTCCATTATCTTTAGTTTTTTCTCTTTATCATTAAGGTCCTTAAAGTCCTTAAAGTCGTTCTGTTTTATCCAATGATGTGGTCAGCAATCAATTCTTTCACAAGACCTTCGAGCTCAACATCGGCTGCGGCATCGATGCGGCGAGCCTCCTTGGCCTGGAAGGCAACATTGACGATGGTCTTCACCTTGGTGGGAGAACCGGCCATACCGATCTGCTCGGGATCAGCCTCGATTTCCTTGACTCCCCACTCCTTGATGGCAAGGTAGGGACGAGCATCAACCAGCGCTTGACGGTCGGGCGTCAGGGCAGCCTTCTCGCTGGGCGTCACGGCATATTTGTACTTCTGCACCAAGCGGGCATTGCGGGGACGGCAAGCATCCGCGCTACCGTTGACGGTAACCACCAGGGGCAGCGGGCACTCCACGGTTTCAAAACCGCGCTCAATGCGGCGCTTGATAGTGGCTTTACCGTCAGCGACCTGGATGTTCTCGGCGTAGGTCACCTGGGGCAAGCCCAACTTCTCGGCAATCTGCGGACCCACCTGGGCCGTGTCGCCGTCGATAGCCTGACGACCACCCACGATGATATCAAACTCGCCCATGTGCCTGATGGCTTGGGCCAACGAATAGCTGGTGGCCAGGGTATCGGCTCCTCCCAGGGGGCGGTCGGTCAATACCACACCGTCGTCACCTCCACGATACAGGCTCTCGCGCACCATCTCGGCGCTGCGAGGCAAGCCCATGGTCAGCAGCGTGATGGTTGAGCCAGGATGAGCGTCCTTGAGCTGCAAAGCCTGCTCCAGGGCGTTCAGATCTTCGGGGTTGAAAATTGCGGGAAGAGCTGCACGGTTAATAGTGCCGTCTTCCTTCATCGCATCTTTACCCACATTGCGGGTGTCTGGCACTTGCTTGGCCAGAACAATGATTCTTAAACCCATAGTTTCTTCTTTAAATTTATGGTTGTTATGTCGATATGTCTTTTATTTACAGTCACTTGTGCCACAATTACACAAAAACGCCGCAAAGGTACAAAAAATCCCGCAATAAACCCCACCCCACCCCCTTAAAGTATATTAATAATGTGGTTTTTCAACGGTGATTGGAGAAATGTTTTGTAACTTTGCGGTAGTTTTACTATATGCTACCATCAATATCAAGCTATAAAGACACCGATGCACACACTCAATTACAAAGTCACCACCAGCACCTGTGACAGCGAGGGGCGACTCAAGCTCTATTCGGCCCTGCAGATGATGCAGGACTGCTCCGAGATGTGGATTGACAGCGAGCCGACGGCCCGCCAGTTCTTCACCGACAACAACATGACCCAGCTGCTGGCCACGCGCCAGGTAGAGGTTGTGCGTGTGCCCCGTTTCAAGGAAGAGTTGACGGTGACCACGTCGATCTATGAGGTGATGCCGATGTACGGCTTCCGCAACACCTTCATCCGCGATGCACAGGGCCAACCCTGCTACCGCACGTGGAGCATGGGGGCGTTTATCGACCTGGCAACAGGAAAACTGGCCAGGCTCACCGAGGCGGCCATCTCCTCGCTCACTCTGGAGCCCAAACAGGAAATGAACTACCGCGGGCGCCGCATCATCCTGCCCAAGGCCGCGGGCACACAACTGGAGCCCGTCCAGGTCATGCGTGCCGACATCGACTACAACCACCACATGAACAATGCCAACTATGTGCGCATCGCCATGGAACTGCTGCCCGAGGGCTTTGAGGTCAAGGACATGCGGGTGGAGTACCGCATCGCCGCCCGGCTGGGCGACTGCCTCACTCCCACCCTCTACCCCATCGACGGCGGCTACATTGTATCACTGGCCATCAACGATACCCCCAGCGCCATCATCGAGCTACTCCACCCCTGACAGACAAACAAGAAATCGTCTCTATTCCACAATAGCGCCCCTTGCCCCTTGAAGGATTCATCAAATTGTTATACCTTTGTGGCTTTGAATCATTAACCACAAGTTGTTGACTATAATAAACAAAAAAAATGAATTCTACTGGCACCAAGAAAAGAGTTTATGGATACGATTTATTGAAAGCCCTGGCAATGTTTATGGTGGTATTCTACCATTTCTTAATGCTTGATTTTTCTTTTGAACCAGGACAATTATACGTCCCTAATTTCAATAAAATCATTCAACTGATTTGCGCTGCTGGCGTGCCATTGTTCTTCATGGTGAATGGCGCCTTGACCATCAACAACAAAATCACGCTCAACAAAGTCGTCGTTAAGGTCTCAAGGATATTCCTGATTGCCATTTTCTGGACTCTAGTGCTGAGATGTGGCGTCATCGGGTACTTAATAGGAAACGGGCAACCGCAATCCGTGTTTGGCTTCATCAACTACTATTGGTTCCTGATATCATTAGCCTATGTGTATATCCTCAATTACTTGATACAGATATTGCCCAAGTGGTGCGGGTACCTGCTGGTTATTGCCATTTTCTCGGTGACGTTCTTAAACAATTTCATCTGGGACATCATTCTCTTTGTTGATCCCGACCACACATTACCACGCTGGGGACACACCGGCTTGTTCACACTCTATGGAATCGTGTATTCCAGGATTGGAGCATATCTCAAGAATCGCAATTTGAGCACCCCCGTGTGCATCCTTATATTCTTGCTGGGTCTTGCCCTAAACATTTTCACCACAATTGCGATGACCAACCACGATGGCGCCGTGTACGATGGTGTCAACGGTTCGTTCCCCACCTTTGGTGCCATGTTCATGAGCATTGGCCTCTTCGGCCTGCTGAAGGATGTGAAAGACAATTTCTGGCCATCACAACTCATCAAGACCGTAGGCATCAACTCTGGCGGCATTTATATTTTTCATTTAGTTTTTGTCCTGATCATCCGAGACCAGATGATAGCGGCCTTCGATCAGCGCACATTCCCTATCTATGTTGTTCTTCTCATAGCACTAGGAGTAACGATATTGTGCGCATATATCTCAGAATGGATTTCTCGGACTCCAGGCAAAGTCTTGCTGAAATTATAAACGCAACAGGCGCGTCACTAGACCCAACCGCCCCTCCTGTATTCCCGCATTTTCTCATCATTCTTGCGGGCGTTTCGGGAAAACGTTGTAACTTTGCGCTATTGAAACATTCAACTCAATTATCGTGTAACTTATATCAATAGAAAAGAAAGAAATGAGAAAGAACATTGTTGCGGGCAACTGGAAAATGAATACCACCGTGCCCGAGGGCGTACAGCTCGCCAAGGAAGTGTGCCAGGCCGTTTCGGCTGCCGAGGGACTGAAATGTGACGTCATCGTGGGCGTGCCGTTTACCCATCTGACCGCCGTGCGCGAGGTCATCGACATCAACAAGGTGGGGCTGGCCGCACAGAACTGCGCCGACCACACCAGCGGTGCCTACACTGGCGAGGTATCGGCGGCAATGGTAGCCTCGACGGGCGCCAACTACGTCATCCTGGGCCACAGCGAGCGCCGCGGCTACTATAACGAGACCCCCGAGATGCTCAAGGAGAAGGTTGACCTGGCATTGGCCAATGGCCTGAAGGTGATCTTCTGCTGCGGTGAGAGCCTGGAGGAGCGCGAGAACGGCTCGTTCAAGGAAGTCATCGGCGGCGAGATCCGCGACTCACTATTCCACCTGACCGCCGAGCAGATGGCCAACATCGTCATCGCTTATGAGCCCATCTGGGCCATCGGAACAGGCAAGACCGCCACAAGCGACCAGGCACAAGAAATCCACGCACTGATCCGCGGCCTGCTGGCCGACAAGTATGGCGCACAGGTGGCCGACGACACCACCATCCTGTACGGCGGCAGCTGCAAGCCCAGCAACGCACCCGAACTGTTCGCCAAGCCCGACATCGACGGCGGACTCATCGGTGGAGCATCGTTAAAGGCAGGTGACTTCATGGGCATCGTCACCGCTTTCTAACCCCCATCAATCTCAAAGCAAGACAAGAGGTCGGCGAATCAGTTGAATTCGCCGACCATTTTTTAACGAGCCGCCATTTTATAGACTTTTGTCAACGCATCCCAACATTAATTCTTAAAAAATACTATCTGATACGGAAAATTGCACTATCTTTGCGGCAAAATTGATAATAACACATCTATTATATATATTATATAATGCTGAAACGTTTACACATCCGCACCCTGAGCCTCTGCATGATGCTCGTCATCGCAATGGCAGCTAGCGCCCAGCGGCCCCAAATCACCGACCGACTGAACAGTAAAGGCCAGGTCACCGTTGATGCCCCCAAGGAACTGGTCAAGCGCAACAATGCCGACCTGGGCAAGCAGCAATCCACCTCTTCCAGGGACAAGAAGCTCAAGGACAAAGACAAGAAGAAAACCGACCCTAAGGGCGAGGAAGAAAAACTCAACGAGCTTGACGACGACAACACCAACGCCAAGAAGGAAGAGGAAAAGAAAGAAGAAGACAAGAAAAAGAAAGAAGAAATAACACCCAAGAAGCCCAAGCGCACCCACACATCGCAGCAGATCATCGAAGACCGCGGCGTGGGTTACCGCATCCAGGCCTATACCGACAACAACCCCAAGACCGCCAAGGCCAGTGCCCAAAGGCGCGCCCGCGATATCGCCATGAAGTTCCCGCAGTACCGCTCCTATATCTCCTACAAGGCTCCCGCATGGCGACTGCGCATAGGGGACTTCAAGACCCAGCGCGAAGCCCAAGCAGCACTGCATCGCATCAAGAGCGTGTATCCCAAATTTGCCCGTGAAATGGTCATCGTGCGTGACCGCATTAACATCTGGAGTAATGATTAAAATGAAATTTAGCGACGAGGACCTGAAACTCGCCGAGAAAATAGCCGAACACTATCGTGCCATCATACAACTGATCGGTGAAGACCCCGAACGCGAGGGGCTAGCCAAGACCCCCATGCGCGCAGCCAAAGCGCTCATCGAGAACACCCGAGGCTATGCCGAGGACGCCGACGCCATCGTCCACAGTGCCATCTTTGAGCACGAGGGCAGCGAGATCGTCATCGTCAAGGACATCGAGTTCTACTCACTGTGCGAGCACCACATCCTACCCTTCTTTGGCAAAGTATCCATCGGTTACATCCCCGCCGGCGGCATCGTCGGCCTCAGCAAGCTCGCCCGCATCGTCGACACCTTCTCACGCCGCCTGCAAGTGCAGGAACGCATGACACACGACATCTGCGAGCTGCTCACCCGCGTTCTCCCCAACCGCGGCGTCATCGTCTATGCCGAGGCACAGCACATGTGCATGAAGATGCGCGGCGTCGAGAAACAAGACTCAACAACCATCACTTTTGAGTATAGTGGTGAGTTTGAGGACATTCACCGTCAAAATGAGTTCTTCACTCTACTCGGCGTGAAAAAATAATTAAAAAAAAACGATTTTTTATGGCAAAAAATTTTGCCAGTTCAAAAAGTCGATATATCTTTGCACCGCAATTCACGAAAGCACCCTTTCAACGACATTGCAAACCACTGCGAAAGTAGCTCAGTTGGTAGAGCACGACCTTGCCAAGGTCGGGGTCGCGGGTCCGAGTCCCGTCTTTCGCTCAACGTTCTTTGAACTTTACAATGGTACGGTACTGGAAACAGTACTTTGATTGCGAAAGTAGCTCAGTTGGTAGAGCACGACCTTGCCAAGGTCGGGGTCGCGGGTCCGAGTCCCGTCTTTCGCTCTCTTTTTTGTCCAGGTGGCGGAATTGGTAGACGCGCTACTTTGAGGGGGTAGTGCCCAATTGGGCGTGTGAGTTCGACTCTCATCTTGGACACCTAATTCGAGCGGAAGTCGTTGAAAATCAATGACTTCTGCTTTTTTTGTAGTCAAAATTGCGCACTTATTGCACTCTTATTCTCATATCTTATTAATCAAAGGATTAACAAAAACTTACGATTTGTAAAGGATTAAAAGGGTTACATGCTTGATTATCAAGCATTAAAGGATTGAAAAGGGAAAAATTTTCCCTTCTTTCTCTCTCGGGATCCCCCAACTGCCCTGCGGAGCGAGTCCGAAAACCACTTTCACCAAGGCGCTATATGCAGGGCGATTTTGGCATTGTGCGGTGATGATGCTGACGTGCGTGAGCGCATCCGACACGCAGTATCGGTTGCGCTTATGCTCGTCAATACCGATGCTTATCCGTGCGACAACATCGTGCCTTGAATTTGTCCCAGGCTGGATGTTGTGCTCTGGCGATGACGATGGGCGGTGATTTGCGGGAGCGGAGGACAGCGTAGCCATGAGCAAGAGTGTGCCAGGACGCCGGACTTCAGCTCTCATCCGTCCGGCGGCAGCGGGGCTTGCGGGTGAGGAACAACGATCGACATCAAGTGATATTTGCCATTGATAAGCGATAGGAAAAGAGCGATGTTAACTGGATGCGGACGACTCGTATATGATTGAAGCGTGACACATAACAAGAAAAAAGCCGAGAATTAAGGCATTGTACCCTCGGCTATACGATCGTTTGTGTTGATTATTTCTAGGCCGTTTCAAGCACTTTCGGCAATATGGCCAGATCAAGTGCTTCTTCAATCTTGCACATAGTCTCAATTGAGAGATTCTCGTGCCCCTTCAGGATGCGTGAGACATATTGCTGGCTACATCCCATGCGCTCTGCTACTTCGCGCTGAGTAAGCCCCAATTCCTCCATCTTGTCAAGCATCATCATTGCGATATGTTGCGAATGACGCAGCCATGACTTGTTCTCCTGCCGCCATTCAGCCTTCTCTCTCCACTTCGAAGGAGTTGTGGACTGATGCTTTCTTAAATTGTTCACAATCTCGCTCATAGTTCATTTTTATTTTATAATGCGTTGAGATAATCAATAAATCCGTCGTTGTCAATTATGCCTTCGCTCAGTAAGAAATTTCGTACCTGCTCAAGTTTGACGAGTTCTGCTTGGGTGTGCTCGCGCTCTTGCATCGTGGCAGTCAATTTGATGGCACCACCAGTAATGATGTAGACTCCTGTTGCGAGTTTAATGGCATATATGCGCAGCCAGGATGAGTGTCTCATTTGCTGCTTGAGCTTTGCCTTTTCTTTACCAAGTGTAGCATCACCACTTCTATAATTTTCAAGAGGACGGAATATCGCATCAAGGTCAGCATCTGGTGATATATCCATGATGATGCACTGCAATCGTTCACTATCTTCAATGGTGTCTTTGATAGCCTGATTCACATCCGTGATTTTGAAATAAGAAGACAAGTCTTCAATATTAGCTTTGAAGAATGAGCGCAACCATGTCACATCGTTCCACTGCTCAAAGAGATTATACAAGGCATTGTCAGAGTCTCCGTCATAACGTACCGCCCATAATCTTCCATCTTCAGTTATGTCATCAAATGTCATCATATCTTCAATTTTTGACCGCAAAGATAATCACAACTTTTCAGTTGTACAACTTTTAGATTGTATTTTAGAAAAAAAGTTTAATTCATTTGGCATTGTGCGGTGATGATGATGACGTGCGTGAGCGCATCCGACACGCAGTATCCGTTGCGCCCATGCTCGTCAATACCGCTGTTATCTGTGCGACAACATTGTGCCTTGAACTTGCTTTGAGGCTTGATGTTGTGTTCTGGCGATGGCGAAGGGCGGTGAAGCGCAGGCAAGGGAGCGCAAGGGCGCGCAAAATGGCGACAGAGGCTGGAGGGTGGCTGCGCCCGACACTTGCTCATAAGGCATAGCTCAAGCAAGCTTGGCTTTGCCCTTATTTCACTGCGTGTGTGTCCAAGGCTCACAGCACCGATACCCCTGAGCGCAGCGAAAACAGCGGGGCGCGGAGGGAATGAAGTGGAGACACAAGATGAGTGGAGTCATCGTGAGTGCCAGGCGGGATGCAGGCGTTGCGGGGCAATCTCCGATTGAGCATCGGGCTTGCGTAACGTCAGGATCGGGTTGAGGACGAAGGACGAGCCCGATACCAGTGCAGCGAGCCGGGTGCGCACCCGCACCCGCCGTCAGCAGACCGCCTTGAACCGTAGGTGGTGCACTGTCGATGACGCAGCGAAAACGTAGTGCGGAACGGGAACTGACGAACGAAGCAAGAGCAGAGGGCAAGCCTGCTCGCACTATGCCTTGCAAGGAGGAAGAAGACGAAGTCAATGACCGCAGTAGCCGGCTGTGTGGGGTCTCGGCGCGGCCAGTGAGCTTGAGCAGGCACTCTCCAGCCGATAAGTCAGTCATTCGGAGCGGAAGCAGACGGAGCGGAACAGCCCATCGCAATCGGGGTTCGCGGGTGGGCGCAATATCAAACATTATTATAGATTATAGATAAACCAAATTATTGATTGAAGCCTATAAAACATTGTTTTTTTATCAAATGTTATGTATTGTTTTTTATTTCAGCAGAAATATTGTATTTTTGCGAATTCTACTAAAGTACGTAGTATGAACAAAAAACATATAAAAGGACATGAATATTAATCTAATAAAAAGAATAGCCCTTCTGTTTTTGATGCTCGTATTTCTAAACGTTCAATCTAGTGCAGAAGAACGCATAAAGATGACCTTTGAGTCAGGGGTCTACACTGTGCCCTGTGAAGTTAATGGCTTAAAATTAAGATTTGTTTTTGATACTGGAGCTTCTGACGTTCATCTCTCACTAATAGAAGCTGCATTTATGTTAAAGAACGGTTATATTAGTCCTGATGATTTTCTAGGAACTGACTCCTATTCTATGGCTGATGGATCAATTGCGGAAAATGCAATAGTAAATTTGAAAGAGATTAGAATTGGTCATGTAACCCTTAGAGATGTCAGAGCGTGCGTTTCTTCTCATATAGATGCTTCTTTGCTATTGGGACAGTCTGCGATTCAAAAATTAGGAAAATACTCTATAGATGGATCTGAACTGGTTTTACACAATAGCATAGAATCAGATAGCTATACAAAAGCATCTTATGCTGACTCTATTATGTATGATGAAAAAGGCAATATTGTGCCTTTTGATTATTCAGGGAAAGGTAAAAAAGTAATACTTAATGAAGACGGAAGTATTCATGGTTATTCAGAAGGAGTATTTAGAAATGGAGAATTAACAGGATTCGTTAAGATTATGAACGTAGACACTAATGATTGGTACGAAGGTAATCTTGTTAATGGTGAAGCCAGTGGTAAAGGAAAAATGTATGTTGACAATAATATGTACGAAGGTGATTTTGAAAATGGTCAAATGCATGGTAAAGGGAAAATGACGTGGCAAAATGGTGACGTTTATGAAGGTGACTGGATTTTAGATCACCGAACCGGGAAAGGTTCAATAACATGGTCTTCAGGACATTATTATAAGGGAGATTTCCGTAATGATAAAAGAACAGGTCAAGGTGAATACAGATGGCCAAATGGAGTTACGTATGTTGGTGAATGGGTTGACGATAAAAGGGAAGGTCAAGGTACCATGAAATATACTGATGGTACTTATGTTGGATCTTGGAAAAATGACAAGCGTAATGGTTATGGATCATTTAAAGCCATCGACGGCTCCAGTTTCTCTGGTTATTATTTGAATGATAAGAAAGATGGATATGGTACATATGTATTATCTAATGGCGATCAATATGAGGGTAATTTCAAAGATGATTACATAGATGGTAATGGTACATATAAATGGAAATCAGGCGATCGTTATGAGGGCAATTGGATAAAAGCTCAAAGAACTGGTTATGGCACCTATTTTTGGAGTGACGGTTCTAAATATCAAGGTTATTGGCTAAATGGAAAACAAAATGGAGATGGTACATATTTCTATACTAATGGAAGTACTATAACAGGCCAATGGAAGAATGGTGAGTATGTAAAAAAAGAATCAAATCAACCTTCTGGCTATAATTCTTCATCCACTTCAAGCTCTAATAGAAATACAACCTCGAATACATATAATTCCTCATCCACAAATTCTGATGGATATGTTCAAAATTCATATAATAAAGTTCGAGGTTATTCCTATGATGAGGGAGATAATGAGGATTATGATGAGAATTACAATGAGGATGAAAATAATACTGATTATGATTCTAACTCATATTCATACACCTATGAAAATGTGGACTATTATCTAGCTCAAGTTAAAATAGAGCTAAATTTGAGAAGTGGTCCAGGAACTAACTATAGTATTGTATCAAAAATTCCGAAAGGTAGTTTTGTCTTTTTGTCAACAGCTGACGCTGGAAATGCATTCAGAAAGGTTCTATATATAGATAAAAACATTTATGGATATGTTAGTAAGAATTACTTAACAAATCTCAGTAAAGTACAGGTGGATGATTCGGGTAATTTACAAATCCAATCGAGAAACTATAAAACGACAGCTGATATTGCCATAGAGAATAATACGAACAAAACTGCTACTATTGCAATTGGAGACAAATCTTATACATTTTCTCCACATCAGACAAGAACAATTACAGATATCAAACCTGGCAGATATAAGATTATGGCCTCTTCTCCAGGTGTAATACCATACGTTACATATGACAATGTTGAGGCCGGCTACATTTATTCTTGGGAATTTTATATTACAACAATTAGAAAATGAAAAGATTATTATTGTTTTTAATTACTTGCATATTTTGCTTGTTTCCTTCTGCTCAGCATATGAAGTTTATGGGAATACCATTGGACGGTACAATTAGTACATTTACTACAAAACTTCAGAATAAGGGCATTTCTATTCATCCAGATAATAAAAAAATCGACGCTGGTTGTAGGATGTTTGAAGGTTATTTCTATGGCAAGCCTGCAACAATATATATCTATTATGATCCTTCGACTAAAATTGTTTACAGAGGTAAGGCTGTCGTTCAAGATTCAGATTTTGAGCGATTGAAGAATCTATATGATGAAATTTACGTTAGTATAGATTCAAAATATTTAGGAAGACATAAAGAGGAAATGTATAAAGGATATCCTTCTGTTAGTTTTGATATCGATTTGGAGACATCAGCTGAGTATTTTGAAGGCAATATTGATTTATTTTTTACTGATAATGGCCTAACATATTACAAATCATATAGTTTGCACATTGATTATTATGACGAGGCAAATAGGCGAAAACACAGCAAATCAATGGATAATGATATCTAAGCTATTATAGGAATTCCAAATCAGATCTGATATTATTATCGATATTAAAAGGACGAATTGGTAGTGTAGATTATTGCCTATGGGTACGGTTTAATAATGAAGAAAATGCAATGGGAAACTCGTTTCGCTCGGTTCCCATTGCTCAGTCGACTATTTCCTCAAAAGGTATTTCCCCTTGAGCACGAGTGCGAGCGCAGCGAGGATGGCCCATGGCCACCAGGTGATATTGGGGGGCTTGTATATGCCCACGGTGTCACGGGCGTAATGGTCTGACATGTCCATCGTGCGGTGCGAAGCGACGCTGTCGACCTGGCGGGCGCACCGCGAAGCGTTGCGCTCGGCCAAGTCGGCCTTACCGATGGACGCGCGTTTGCCCTTCAAGACAACCATGTTTGCAGCATGCAGACGTGGTTGGCTTGTCCCCTGGAGCCTTAGCCGACGTGCCAGGATGAACGTAGTGGACGAGTGTGCCATGGGACTGGCAGCATCGATACCTCCGAGTGTAGCGAGAACGCTGGGCTTGATTGAGGAGCGTGCATCAAATCGAGCGCAGCGAGACCTGATGCGTCAGCGACAAAACGAGCCGTGCGTGTGGGGTCTCGATGCGTACAGACAGTCCGAAGAGGCACTCTCGGTAACGGAGTGATCCCGACACGGCGGTACTGTCGGCAGGGCCATCGATGAGCGGTGGGAGCGGGTTCTCACTGCTCCGTCAGTTGCTTGCACTTACCGACGGGTGGTTCGGTCAATGTGATACGAACAACGGCTGTCCGTTCGAGGCTGCGAGCTATTGCATCATCAAAAGCATTCATGTGATGCGGCAGGAAACGCTGGCAAATGACTCTTAGGGCCGATATCTTCTCTTCACGTTCAGTCACAAGTTCTGCCACGCCGACGGCAGTAGCAGACCTGTACTGCAAGGTGAAGTTCCCGACTTTGGAGTCGAAGGTCGGCGAGCAACGGGTCACCGCAGAGAGGAACACAACCGGGTTATGGGCGATGCAGTCCAGTTTCTCTCCCTCCAGGGCGCAGTGAAAGTAGAACGTCTTGTCATCGGTACGCGCCAACGACAATGGTAAACCGTATGGTGTTCCGTCTTCCCTGGTCATGCTGACCGTCACGAATGGGGCCTTGTCCAAGACCTCCAAGGCGAAAGCGGCATCCCTCTCTCTGTCAGATCTTCTCATCTTATCATTACTTGTTGAATAAATGCCGAATGGCGGCGATTGGTGAATATAGAATCATTCTGGGACCAGTCCACCGCATGACTTCACGAATCTGTTCACGTTCGGTAGGGGGATAGCAGTGGGTGGGACAATCCTTGCAGGCGCTCTTGCTCTCCCCATAGCGGCAATGGTCGAGACGGCGGCACGCAAAGTCAGCCAGATGCTGGTATGCCTCAGGTATCGTGTCCGCCTTCAGCCGATGGCTACAATAAAGCTCAATCATCTTGCGGACGGTCTGCTTCTCTCGTTCTATTCTGGTCATTATGGGTTATGTCAGGAGGTATAGGTATGTACGCTGGAGCCTTGAGCTGACGGCAGGTAGTTGATGCCCCACCAGCAGACCTGCAACAGGATGAAAGCGATGAGCAGCACCCACAGGGCTGGCTTGATGGACTTGGGACGATAGATGCGATAATGGATATAGCCCAAATAAGCAAGCCAGGTAATGGCCGCCCAAGTCTCCTTGGGATCCCATGACCAATAGTGGCCCCATGCTTCTTTAGCCCACAGAGCGCCGAAAAGCATGCCAAAGGTCAAGAACGCAAGACCGACATTCACCAGGTTGTCGGTAATGTCCATCTCCTTGCGCTCCAACGGACGCCCTTTTTTGAAAAACAGTTGGTAAAGCGCCATGAGTGTCGCTGCACCCAACAAGGCATAGGCGAACATATAGACGATGACGTGCGGAGCGAACCAGGGACTCTGCAAGGCAGGCATCAAGGCTTTGGAATGAATCTCGGGCTTGAAGATGTTGATACAGATAAACACGGCTGCCAACATCGTAGAGAACGACAGGATCCACTTGTATTTCCAGCGGCTATAAACAAGAATACCGGCCAACGGCAGGAAAAATGAGTACCACAGGCGTGTCTCGCCCATCGTGCGCAACGGCGGGCGCTCGAGCGTCACCCACATGATAACGATAAACGTGAAAAACACGGCCAAGCCCGTCAGTGTTGAAGCATAGACGCCAGCCGTTTTTTCTTTCCATGCCAGGAACGCGCCTACGGCCCACAGCATGATGGCCACAATGGCAAAGTAGATGAAATAATCCCAAATCATGGCGCCACGCGTTTTTTAGATGAATCAGGCGAAACCTCAGCAGATCGAGCTTGCCCGTTTGCGTTCGGTTTGCGCTGATTTTGAGATAACACAAACATACACAACGCTCCTGCAAGCATCAGCCCTATGCCGATATAAACGAGCGGTAACCACGGGTCGCGCACGAGTTCAAAGATGCTGATCTGGCTCTGAGGGCCGGCAGCAGTGTCGTAGCCATACTGATAGATCTTCCACCCCTCGACCTCGACAGGCTTGTTGACGTCGATGGTGGTGTGGATGTTCTTGCCCGATTTTGTCATGATGTTCACTTCGCTGGCAAAGCGTTTGGGGCTGCCGTCGTCGTATTGCTCCATGATGAACTGTTGAAGTTCAATAGCCAAGTCCAATTCCTTGACTTGCTGGTTCTCGTCCATGACGCGCCACTCGGGTTCACCGACGGCGGTAATCATCTTCAGGCGCTGCATATCGGCATTGCCCAGCGTCGCACATGTCAAGGCCAGGAACAGTCCCAGATGGTTGAACAGGAACGGTATATCACGCTTCCACTGAAAGTGACCAAGGCGTTTCAACACCGCAAGGCCAATGATAACGGCAATATAGACATAAATGAGCACAAAGGGCCAGAATGACAGCATGTCGTTTATCCATGTACCGTTCACTGTCTGCCGCGTGAGGCCCATGACCAGTGTCAGAATCACTGCAAAGGCAATGGCCGGTATCGCTGCTGCATAGGTGCTCAGGAATGAGAATGCATAGACCTGGCGACGCAACAGGTGCATGATGGCAATCATCACCAGGAAGCCGACGAGCACGATGCCGTTGACTGGCCACGAGAAGGCATCCCACACAACAGGACCGACGCTCAGGTCGAGCATCAGTCCTGCGATGATTAATCCGGCGCCAATGAGGCAGCCTTCTTTAAGAGTCCACGGTTTAATCCACATCAGATTTCAATGAGTTTGCCGTTCTTTTTGGCATCCATGATCCACTTGGGAACAATCTCGTCCAGGAAGCGCCGTTTGTTCTGGTTCAGCATATTCATGTCAAGACCGATGGCAGCCTGGGCCTTAGCCTTGGTGCTGTAGTCAGGCACGGGAATCTCACCCATGTGCCCATGCTTGGCAGCCACACGTGCGATGAGCAGACGGGCCTGCTGGGCATAATCCACAGAGTGTGAAAGCAGGCGGATTACCTCCTGGGGTGCATGGAACGTGGCCCCATGTGATGCGATGGCATAGTCCCAACGCCACTGGCTCTTGCGCAACAGGGCTTGGATAGGAGCCAACTCGGCGTCGGTGGCACCCTTGTCGATGATGAACTTTGTCTCGAAGTGGGCACGGGCCAGTTCCTGCTCGGCACGGTCGCGCACCTCGTTGCACTTTTCCTGACGGTCATATACGTTCTGGCGCAGCACCTCTGCATCCTGGCGGTGACATACCTGGCATGTGCGGTCGATCTTTGCCAGCGGCGACATGATCTGGTGGTCCGAGAATTTCACGCCACCATCCTGCTTATAGGGCATGTGGCAGTCGGCACAGGAGACACCGCGCTGGGCATGAATGCCCTGCTGTGACATCTCCCAACCGGGGTGCTGAGCCTTCAGGATCTTGGTCTTGGACAGCGGATGGATATAGTCGTAGAAACCGATAGAATCATAGTAGTGTTCTGCGTCCTCACAGGTCAAGCCATAGTGCTGAGGGAACACAAGATAGTTGGCCTTGCCGGGATTATTTGGATCATCGGGCTTGATGAAGTAGTACTCGACATGGCACTGCGCGCAGACCAGTGAGCGCATCTCCTGATGGGTGGCGTTCCTCAAATTCTTGCCTGAATTGGCAAATGCCTCATAGATGGCGGGGCGGGCAGGACGCAGGTCCATCGTGCGAGCGTCGTGGCAGTCGCTGCAGCCGATGGGATTGACCTCTTCGGCACCCAACTCGCTCCATTTCTTGGCATAGAAGTTTGCAGGATCGAACACCGACTTTGTTTCACTGAGTTCGCGCATCATGCGGGGCACATCAGGGCCTTTGCACGTCCAACAGGTAGCCGGCTGCATGTCAGCGGCTATCGAGTCGGCTCCGATGGAGATGCCGGGGTTGCCCGTGCGCAAAATCTTGCGCATGTCCTCCAGCGCATGCTTGTGGCCGCGCGGCGTGTTGTAGTGGCGTGAGAACGCGTACCCCGCCCACAGGACGACCATCTCGGGACGCTGCTCAAGCACGTCAACCTCCTGCGAGGAATTATACTTGGAAACGAACGTGGTGTCCTCGGTCATCGACCAGGTCTCGTACTCACGGGGATAGTCGGCCTTGAACTTCTCGTTTTGGGCAATGATGGAGTCGGTGAACTCGGTGCGCTTGTTGTTGAACACGCTGGCGACTTCGGCACGGCGCTCCATGAGCGAGGAAACGAGCAGTCCCAGCAGGAACACTGCGATCATTGAGCCGCCAAAGAGCGCCCAACCTTGCCATTTCTTTAATTGCTTTGCCATAATATTGTCGTTTTTGTTATAGTCGATTATCAATCATTTCTTTGAGAGGGCACCTCCCAGCCATTCGGGAACAGGGCTGGGCGGCAGCGGAGTCACACCCTCGGCTCCCGGGGTTGACATCAGCGAGTTCATGCCACCGTGCGGCACGTTGCGGTGACAATGCCAGCACTCCACACCCTCACCGCGTTTGGCCATCATATAGTCGATACGGCCCGTTTTGACTAATTCCTGGTTGAGTTGGGTGTGGCAGCGGATGCAGTTGTCCATGATGACCTCGGCGCTGGCATCCTCGGCCATGATGGCCTGACGCTCGCTGTGGGTCACGAAATAAGCCGTATGCTTGAGACCGTCCATCGCCTTGAAGCCATATTTGGCGGCCAGGCTGGAGTGCGGCACATGGCAGTCGTTGCAAGTCGCGTCGCGTCCATGAGAGGAATGGCTCCATGTGGCATAGTAGGGCGTCATGATGTGGCAGTTGACGCATGCCGACGGATCATCGGCGATATAGGTGTGCGCCCTGAGCAGATACATGAACAATCCGCCCAAGCCCACCAGGATGCCGGCACAGACGATAAGACCGATTTTCTGCTTATAAGAGAAGCGATCCTTCAGTGTTTTCAGTCGATTTGCGATCTTCATCAATCACGGATTGAGGTTAACATCGCAAAGATACACCTTATAAATAACAATAAAAAATTTAAGATAAATTAAATTTGTTAAAAAATATAAAATTCATTTTTACATGTCTGCCGATTTCTTGACCGCCTCATGATAGAAATAGTTCACGACGATGGGCGGTGAATCAAAGGGACGCCTGATGCTGTCATCATCGCGGAACGTGAAGCAGCCGAATACAACCCTGTGGCCACAGCGAATGTAATCCCAGGTCAATCACGTCAGGAAATTGGGCATTAAATCAAGGCGCATCGCCAGCCGTGGCTTGACGTTGCGCCTTGTCATGAGCGAGAAAAATTGGAATTTACTGGACGCCCCCCACAAGAAACTCGCGCATCAGTTGAGCAATCTTCGTGTGGTGACTCTCAAGAGCAAAGTGACCGCTGGGAACGAAGTGTATCTCAGCATTGGGCAGGTCGCGTTTGAAGGCATTGGCTGCTGTTTTCTGTATTTCAGTCAAAATACTCATTTTTCAATTCCTCGCTACATTGTTATTCTTTGGTACGGGTTTTGCGAGTTTCATTGCATCTTTGGTGCCGAAAGTTCTTCTGATGATCGTCTCTACATATTTAGTGACGAGTGTT
>CAMVAP010000012.1 GCA_947165485.1 uncultured Prevotellaceae bacterium | reverse complement strand
CTGGGGTTTGCGCAATTCAAGGCCGCTGGCCTTGGCGAGGTCTTTCGACCTCTAGTTCGCCCCACCTTTTATCAGGTGAGCCATAAAGAGACACACGGCTCACCCGATAAGTAGGTGTGGGAAGGCAATCAATATACCCATAAAAAAAAAGACTCACGGCGCTCACGCGTGGTGAATCCTCATGCAAATAACATTTCTCCAAATTTATTAACTTTTAACTTGAATAGAATTGATGCAAATAGATAAGTAGTATAATCTATGAAAAGAGTATCATTCTAAATATTCAACATTGTGCTTACTGCACATCTCGATACATCGGTAGGATTATTCACAATAAGTGAATCACCAGATCTTGACAGGTCACAATGTTAAATGGCTTAATTCTAAGTTCCTCCATAATGATAGGAGAATTTCAAATTAAAATAATGTATAAAATCAGTATAGGGGTCCTCGGAATTAAAACACTGCAAAGTTACAACATTTTTTTTATAACCAAAAGATTCTACATAAAATTTCAGTAAAATCATGGTAATTTTATGTAAACAGCATCCTCTACAGGCTCAAGCCAATCGGTAGAAGACCCCGGCTCGACGTTGGCCATGTAGGTCAAGTGCTGGAACCATGAGTCGCGGGCCGCGCCATGCCAGTGCTTCACGCCCTCGGGAATAGCGATCACAGTGCCAGGTTTCAACTCCACGGGCGCTTTGCCCCACTCCTGATACCAACCACGTCCCTCGACACAGATGAGCACTTGCACACACTTGTGGTGAATGTGCCAGTTGTTGCGGCAACCAGGCTCAAAGGTGACATTGACCGGTCCGCCATTAGCGGCATCCATGGGAGCCAGATAACTGCTACCGATGAAGTACTGGGCATAGGCAGAGTTGAACTCTCCACGTGGCCAGGTGCCATCGGTGGGACGTCCCTGTGGCTGCTGCTCACCATAGACTGTTGCGATAGCCTTGCGGGCACGCCATGCCTCGGTAGCGCCAACGGTATTCTCCAGCACACCGGGGATAGCATGGATCTCGTCGTCGGTCACGCCCATGTTGCGTGCTCCACGCACGTGGGCAATCAACTGCGGCTCGCATCCTTCAAGCGACGAGATGGCACTCACGGTGACAATCTCGCGCTCGGGCTCGGTGAGTGTGGTACGGGCAAAGATGTCGCCAAACAGGTGAGCCTTGAGGTAGTAATCGGTCTGGGGGGCAAACTTGTAGTCAAACGGCTGGCCGCCCGTGAGACGCGTCTGTACCTCGGTGCCCTGCTTCAAGGCGTCATAATCCTGCGGCAGCGGAGCAGCATCGGGACCCACCTGGGTAGGGGTGCCTGCTTTCTCACGGTCGGCTACCACTTGCTGCAACACGCCGAGCGCATTGAGCGAACGGGGAAAACCCGTGTAGGCATACAATTGAGACAAGGCTTCCTTGACCTGATTGACGGTCAATCCAGCGTCAAGACCATTATTGATGGCAGGCTGCAGAGCCTTTAAGTCGCCCTTGGCTTCAAGTGCGGCAATCGTTACAAGATGTTGTTTTTTTACATTCATGGAATACTGTGCTGAAATATATGATGATGTCAACATGAGAATCAAAGCGACTAGCGATATTCTTTTAGATACAGTCATCGTTTTTTAATTGGCTGCTAGTTGTTGATTATAAACAATTGCGGAAGATGGTCTCGATATCCTGCTGGTTGAGGGGCACAAAACCATGCAACACGCCACCGCCACAAGACTTGCGTGCCATGGTGGGGATGTGCTCGTCGTTGATGCCCAGCTCGCCGAATGTGCTCTTGAGGCCCAGCGTGGAGAACAAGAATTGGCGGGTCTTGTCGATAGCCAGCTTGGCAATCTCCATGTCGGGCAGACTGGCGTCAATGCCAAAGACGTTGACACCAAACTGTACATACTTGCTCACCGTCTTCTCGCTCAAGCAGTACTCCATCCAGCGCGGGGTGATGATGGCCAGTCCCAAGCCGTGGGTGATGTCGTAGTAGGCCGACACTTCATGCTCCATGGGGTGACAGCTCCAAGCCTGACGCTTGCCACCGTCCACAAAGCCATTGATAGCCCATGATGAGGTCCACATCAAGTTGGCACGAGCCTCGTAGTTCTCGGGCTCCTTCATGGCGATGGGGGCATACTTGATGATGGTCTTCATCAAGCCCTCCATGAAGCAATCAAGCATGTAGAGGTCCTGATCCATGTTGAAATACACCTCAAAGATGTGCGACAGCATGTCGGCAGCGCCACAGGCCGTCTGATAGGGACTGACGGTATAGGTCACTGTGGGATCCAGGAAGGACACCTTGGGCAAGAGCGTGGGCGACTCCACACGACCGATTTTGTCATTGGTCTCGGGGTTGCTGATCACACCGCCGGCATCCATTTCACTACCCGTTGCCGAGAGTGTTAGCACGCTGATGATGGGGAGCGCCTCCTTGATGGGGATCCACTTCTCGTTAAAGAAGTCCCAGGGGTCGTTATCCACCTTGGCACCAGCAGCCATAAACTTGGTGGCATCAATCGTGGAGCCACCGCCGACAGCCAGCAGCACATCGATATTGTGCTCCTTGCACATCTGTGCACCACGACGCACGCTATCGATGCGGGGATTGGGCTCAATGCCTGAGAGTTCAAACAGTTCCATGCCCGCTTTCTTGACCTGATCCACCACGGCATCATAGAGCCCCGTGCGCTTGATGGAACCGCCACCGTAGGTCAGCAACACGCGTTTGCCAAACTTTGCCAATTCTTCACTCAAGTGGCCTAATTGATTCTCTCCAAAGTAAACCTTTACCGGTATGTTATAGACGAAGTTATTCATTTGATTTAGTTGTTAGTTGCTAGTTGTTAGTTGTTAGTTAGAGTTTAATGATGGTGTAGTTCTTGGAGCCGAGGCCGATGTGCTCGGCCCAGTCGATGGTGTGAAGGCCATGACGGCTGTTGATGCGCTCGATGAGTGGTGCGTTGTCGTCACCGGCGGTAGCCTTGTGGTTCATGACCATCTGCACACAAGCCCAGTCGAGGGCGACAGGGTCAAGGCTGGCCATGATGCCCATGTCCTTGAGTTTGGGCTCCTCGGGGCTGCCATCACAGTCACAATCGACCGACATGTTGTTCATCACATTAATATAAATCACACGTCCGCCCATGTAGTTGTGTACGGCCTGGGCAGCGGCGGCCATCGACTCAAGGAAACCATCCTGGTTCTCGATGTGGTTCCATGCGTCGCTAGCATCATCGGTATAACCAGCCGAGTGGATATAGGCCTTGCCAGCTGTGCTGGCCACGCCAATCGAGGCATTCTTCAACACGCCACCATATCCGCCCATCGCATGTCCCTTGAAGTGAGCGAGATTGATCATCCAGTCATAGTTGGCCAAGTGGTCGCCCACGATGTCATACTTGATGTGGCTGCGGTCCTTGACGGGAATGCGCATCTGTCCAAACTCGTCCATGATATCGACGGCAAAGATGGAGTCAAAGCCGTGCTCGTGGATAGTCTGCCAGTGCTTGGAGACATCCTGCCGTGAGCCGCCATAGGCCGTGCAGCACTCAACGATAGTGCCGCCCGTCTCCTCCACCAGATTGCGGATGAAAGTGGGTTTCAGGTAGTGGTTGTTACCAGCCTCGCCAGTACTGATCTTGATGGCTACACGTCCCGTGGCTTCCACACCCAGGGCCTTGTAAATCTTGACCAGTGACTCGGGGGTGATTGAGGAGGTGTAATATACCTTGCTCTGTGCATGGGAAACAATAGCCATAGTCACGGCTACCATGCTTACCAGTAATTTGGAAATTCTCATTTTTTAAACTATATTTTTACGATTAACTACAAAATTGCACTTCTTCTCATTACCATGACGCGTGTCATGGTTTTAAAGTGATTCCAACCACTTCTTGAGCTCGGCCTCTCCCATGTAGTTGAGACTCTTGGGAGCGACCCAGTTGGCACCAGGAGCCGACGGCTTGAGGTACTTCAATGTCTCGCCAGCGCCACTGCCACCCGAGGTAAAAAACGGAACGACGGTCTTGCCCGTGAAATCGTATTGCTCCAGGAAGGTGTTGATGATCGTAGGAGCGATATACCACCAGATGGGAAAGCCCACAAACACGGTATCGTACTGTTCCATCTTCTCCACACGGCTGGAAACCGCCGGACGGCTACTCTTATCGGCCATCTCTACCGAAGAACGGCTGGACTTATTCTGCCAATTCAGATCGGCGGCAGTGTAGGGAGTCTCGGGAACGATTTCAAACAGGTCGGCACCAGCCACCGTGGCGAGACGTGATGCCGCCTCCATGGTTGTACCTGTTGCGCTGAAGTAGGCAACAAGTTTCTTGGAATTGTTACTCATCATATTGTTAGAATTTTGGGGCTGGCTTGCGGCCATTGCTGTAAAAGTCATGACCACTGCCAGGATGCTAAATAATAAATTATTGATTCTCATAACATTATAGATCGATTAAACGATGATTAATTTTAACCGATACAAAATTATAAAAAATAAACATGTAGCCAATTACCAAAACAACCGAAGATTTTACCAAAATTGCCGTTTTAACACGATACCACCGTTATGAGCATGACAATCGACCATCAAAATCAGGCATTTACAATGCTCATGCAGCCGATTGAGACAAAAGTTCATTTTGCAATTAAAAAAACTTAAAATGCAGCTTTTTTCCAAAAAAGCCGCCCAATTCATGTCATTTTAAAAAAAAATGAATAATTTTGGCAGTCGTAATCAAATTCAATCAACATATTGTTTTAACCTAATTAACTATTCAAGAAGATAATGAGTAAAATGAAACGAATCATGTATTCCTGCCTAGCGACAGGATTTGCGATGTTATCGCTACAGACGGCAGCCAACAACATCGACGCGACCAGTGCAAGTCATGTAGCCAACCAGTTCCTCAAGCAGCAAGTTGCTGCGGGCAAGACCATTAAATCGGTATCCCGCAACGACCTGAAACTAGTTCATGCCGAGGCATCGGTTGCTGGTGCCCATGCCTACTATGCCTTCAACATCGAGGGAGGCGGATGGATCATCATCGCAGGTGAAGACCGCGCCAACCAGGTGCTGGGATACAATGACAGCGGGCGTCTGGACTTCAACAACCTGCCTGATAGCTTCAAAGCCCTGATGGGCAGCTACAAGGAAGAGATCGAGTTCTTGCAGAACCATCCCGAGATCAAGGTCAGCCCATCGCTGCGCGCCAGTTCAGGCAGCAGCGTGCAGCCGTTGATCACAGCCATCTGGGGTCAAGAGATACCTTACTGCCTGCAATGTCCGGTGTATCAAGGTGAATATTGTGCGGTGGGCTGCGTTGCCACAGCCATGAGTCAAGTCATGTATTACTGGCAATACCCCACGACAAGTCCCAGCCTGAACTCCTTCTATTGCTATGAAATAGGACAGACCGTGCCGGCATTGCCCGAGACCACATTTGATTACAGCATGATGCTCACCTCCTATTGCCACTGGGATTGGGATCAGAGCCAATTGATTCAGGACAGCTACACCGATGAGCAGGCCCAGGCTGTCGCCAAGCTCGCCCGCTACTGCGGCCAAGCCGTGAGAATGGGTTATCATCCCGACGGCAGCGGTGCCACAGTTTCCAACCAGTTGAGCGCCATGAAGAAGTTTGGTTTCAGTTCCAGCGCCCAGGACGTAACCCGTAGCGGCTGGTGGAGCAGTAACTACAGCGACGAGGAATGGGAAGCCATGATCAGGACAGAGCTTGATGCCCGTCGTCCCATCCTGTACTCGGCCAACGATGTGAACGGTGGCGGCGGCCATGCCTTTGTGTGCGACGGATATGACAGCAACGGCTTGTTCCACTTCAACTTTGGCTGGTATGGAACATGTGACGGCTGGTACACCTCGACCGCCCTTAACATGACCCACCGCAGTGGCGAGGTCTTGAAATTCAACACTGCGCACGAAATGCTCACCGGCATTGAGCCTCCCACCTATTGCCTCATCGAGGCCGATGGCATCACCGGTCCCTCAACATTGCTTGTGCTGGGTGAGGAAATGCCCGTTGAGGCTCAAAACGTGAACATCCACACGACCAATGCCAAGCTGAATTTCATCTTCAGCATCAACCAGGCCAGCGGTAAGGGCGTTGCCCAGAGTAGTGCCATTGCCGTGACCACCACCGATTACACCCAGGGCAACACCTTGTCCGGCAAGATCACATTGCCCACGACCATGGAGACAGGCAGCTACCTCGTGAAGTTTAACTACTACACCAATAGCCCGCGCGCGCTCACGACAATCAACTGTGAGGACGGCCAGCTCAATGTCATCGGCAACCTTGCCAAGTTCAATGCGCCATTCGGCATTGACGATGTGACCACCGTCATCGACTACCTGCTGGCAGGCAACCATGCCACGGTCAACATCGACGATGTGACGCTGCTCATTGACACCCTGCTGAGCGGCAATTGATACAGAAACATCCAACTAGATCATGCAATGAGAGGTGGAATCGGTCATAGCGCCGGATCCACCCCTCTTGTTTTTGGTGAGTAGTCGCGATTTTTCAGGAAGTGATGTAAAAAAAAATGTATAAAAGCCCCATACAACCAAAAAATATGCTAATTTTGCATACTGTTAACCAATCCAGCAAGATTAACATTAAATACCTTTTACTCAAGAGACAACATATTGTTAACATAACTACTTTTATTCATTAATTCATTAATCGCTTAACAAAAAAACTATGAACTACAAGAAAACTTTATCCATGCTGGCCGCAGTGGGTCTAATGGCATTTAATGCCGCCAGTGGTAACATTGATGCCGAGGCTGCCCGTGCCGCTGCTGGCAAGTTTCTCCAGCAACACCAGTCCACGGCCTTCAAGTCCAGCTCACTCTCGGGCCTGAAGCTGACCCACACCGAGGCATCATCGGTCGAGGGTAATGCCTACTATGTGTTCAACATCCAGGGCGGTGGCTGGATCATCATGGCCGGTGATGACCGCGCCAAGCAGGTTCTGGCCTATGGCGACCAGGGTAACATCGACTTAAACAACCTGCCCGAAAACATGAAGGGTTTCCTGAATATGCTCAAGGGTCAGATTGAAACAGCACAGGTTTACAAGGGCCAAACCGTACCCTCTAAAACCATCAAGCTCGCGACTGCTGTCCAGCCTTTGCTGAAGACCGACTGGGGACAAGGTGAGCCGCTCAACCGCCTTTGTCCGTTGAACGGTAGTGGGGAACGCACTTCGGTGGGTTGTGGTCCGCTCGCCATGGCACAAATCTGCTACTACTGGAAATATCCAAGTGAAGTACCCAATCTTCCTGGCTACCAGGGAACCGGCTACCAGTGGTACCCCGAATTGCCTGGCACCACATTTGACTATAGCAAAATGCTTGACAACTACTACATTCACAACCCTGAGACTGGTAACCCCACGGGTTATGCACCCTTTACCGAAGAGCAGGCCAATGAAGTAGCCAAGCTGAGCCGCTATTGCGGACAAGCCTGCAAGGCTCGCTATGGTAATGCCAATTCAACTTCAACAGGCTCTTATACTTATGATCAGCGCGACGCTTTCATAACCTTTGGTTTCAACAAGAACATGCAACTGATTGGTAAAGATCCCTCCTACTACTGCTCCAATAGTAACAAATATACCATTGATGAATGGTGTGAGCTTATCTGTACCGAGCTCGAAGCAGGCCGTCCCATCCCCTACCATGACCTCTATGAAGGCCATGCCTGGGTTCTTGACGGTGTTGACGCCGATGGCAAGTTCCACATGAACTGGGGTTTCAACGGAAGGTTCAACGGCTGGTTTGAAATTAACGCCCTTGCCTTCAACCCCTATGGTGACAGTGAGGTGTGGGACTTCAGCCAGGGTAGCAACGGCGGAAACGAGATGATTATCGGCATGTATCCCTACGATGGTTATGTCATCCCTGGTGGTGAGGACCCCGAGGTGAAGTATGGCGACGTTGACGGTGACGGTGAGGTCACCATCTCCGATGTGACTGTACTGATTGACTATCTGCTGAGTGGTGCCGAAGCACCTGCCGCTGCCGATGTAAATCAAGACGAATCGGTTAATATCGAAGACTTGTCCACTCTGATCGACAAGCTGGTCTCGGGCAACAATTGATCACCCGCGGTTCCAAGACCGACGACACAAGTGGAGGTGCAACCGACTGCGCCTCCACTTTCTTTCTATCAATCGATACCCATGCTAGGGTGACAAGTCTTTTATTTGTTGAAAATGTGCTAAAAAAAAGACAACAGGGGCAAGTTTCACAAATTTATGATTACCTTTGCAGTTTAGATATGATCACAATGCTGCTATGACAACAGGTAATATGATACGCTTTGCCTGCATCCTGCTCCTGTGGGTGGGATTGTGCTGGATGTTGCTCACAAGAGCAGCAAGAATCGACTTTATGGTGATTTTCACCATCGTAGCATCAGGCATCATCGTTTTTGTCCCTCTCTACAAGAAATATGTGAGGAAGAAATCTGATTAATAACCATGACGACTAAACCATATATCCAAGAGCATTGCCCCCTACTGGCACAGATCGACAGCCCTGCCGACCTGCGCAAACTGGACATCGACCAGTTGCCCCAGGTGTGCCACGAGTTGCGGCAATATATGATTCACGAGCTATCGAGCAATCCGGGCCACTTTGCGTCGAGCATGGGTGCCGTGGAGATTGTGGTGGCTCTGCATTACGTTTTCAACACGCCCGATGACCGCCTGGTGTGGGATGTGGGTCATCAGGCCTATGCCCACAAGATATTGACGGGCCGTCGCGACCAGTTTGACGACAACCGCAAGCTGGACGGCCTGAGCGGATTTCCCAACCCCGCCGAGAGCGAGTATGACACCTTCACTGCGGGTCATGCCTCCAATTCCATATCGGCAGCGCTGGGCATGGCCATTGCCGCCGAGCTGCAACACAACGCCCATCGCAAGGTGGTGGCCATCATCGGTGATGCCAGCATCAGCGGCGGACTGGCCTTTGAAGGCATCAACAATGCCACGACCAATCCCAACAACCTGATCATTGTCCTCAACGACAACGACATGGCCATCGATGCCAACGTGGGAGCGCTGAGTTCCTACATGAACGACCTGCACACGTCCCACCGTTACAACAAGATGCGCTATAAGGCCTATCAGTTCCTGCGCCGTCACAACGTCATCAATGATAACCGCAAGGGTTTGATCATGCGTTTCAGCAATGCGTTGAAGTCGCTATTCTCGGGCCAGCAAAATATCTTTGAGGGCTTGAACATCCGCTACTTTGGGCTATATGACGGGCATGACGTGAAGCGCCTGGTCAAGATTTTCAATGAGATCAAGGACATGACCGGTCCCAAGCTCGTCCACGTGCGCACGGTCAAGGGTAAAGGCTTTGCCGCCGCCGAGGCCGATCCCGCCACATGGCACGCTCCAGGCAAGTTTGACGAGGAAACCGGAGAGCGGTCCAAGGGCGGCAAGGGCGGTCCCATCAAGTATCAAGACGTGTTTGGCAAGACGCTTGTTGAACTCGCCGAGAAGAACGACAGAATCGTGGGCATCACGGCAGCCATGCCCAGTGGCACCTCGATGTCGATGATGCTGGAAGCGATGCCCACACGCGCCTTTGACGTAGGCATCAGCGAGGGTCATGCCGTGACCTTTGCCGGAGGTCTTGCCAAGGACGGAATGCATCCCTACTGCGCAATCTACAGCACGTTCCTGCAACGAGGCTATGACTCCATCATCCACGACGTGGCCATCCAGGGCCTGCCCGTCACCTTCTGCATCGACCGTGGCGGCATTGTGGGCGAGGACGGAGTGACTCACCACGGCCTGTTTGACCTGGCCTACCTGCGCTGCATTCCTGGGATGATCGTGGCCTCGCCCATCAACGAGCACGACCTGCGCAACCTCATGTTCACCGCCCAGCAGGACGGTGTCGGCCCGTTTGCCATCCGTTATCCCCGAGGCAAGGGAGTCCTCACCGAGTGGCATAACGAGATGGAGGCACTCCCCATCGGTCGAGGCCGCCGCATGAGTCAAGGTCAGGGTGTAGCAGTCCTGAGCATCGGTCACATCGGCAATGAGGTCATTGAGGTCGTGAGCAACCTGGCTCAACAGGGAATCCAAGTGGGCCATTATGACATGATCTTTGCCAAGCCGATTGACGAGGAAATCCTCGAAGAAGCCACGACCCGCTACTCCAGCCTCATCACCATCGAGGACGGTACCGTTGTGGGCGGTATGGGGTCGGCTGTTGCCGAGTGGATGACCCGCCACCACAAGACCAACCGCTTGAGGATGCTGGGTGTGCAGGACGAGTTTGTACATCAGGGTACCGTGGCACAGCTGTATGAGCGCTGTGGCATGGATGCCCAATCGCTGGAAAAAGCGATCAAAGAAGAGTTAAACGCTAAATCCTAGACGCAAAACATCAAGCGTTTTCACAATACTGAGAGAGAATTAATTATTGGATAACAGATGAGAATTGTAATTGCCGGTGCCGGAGAAGTGGGGACGCATCTAGCCAAGATGCTCAGCAATGAGGAGCAGGACATCATCGTCATGGACGTTGATAACAAGAAGCTCGAACCCCTCGAGAATTATAACCTGCTCACTCATCAGGGTAGCGCTATCTCGTTCAATGACTTGAATGCCATCAAGACGGGACTGTGTGACCTGTTTATCTCCGTGACCAAGAGCGAGGCCCGTAACATCCTAGCCTGCTCGATGGCCAAGAAGCTGGGAGCCAAGAGGACTGTGGCACGCGTCGATAATGATGAATTCTTCAGTCCCAAGTGGCGTGACCACATCACCAACCTGGGCATTGACAACCTCATCTACCCCGAGAGACTGGCAGCGCGCGAGATTTCCAGCGCACTCAAGCGCACGTGGGCCAGGAACTGGTTTGAGCTCTTTGACGGCGAGCTCATTGTGGTGGGTGTGAAGATACGCTCCAACGCCCGCATTGTCAACCAGATGCTCAGGGATGTGTCCAACATCAGCCACTTCCTGCACGTGTCGGCCATCAAGCGCAACCGCGAGATCATCATCCCGCGTGGCGATGACCGGGTGCTGGACAATGACATTGTATATATAGCCACCACGCGCGACCACATCGATGAGGTGCGTGAGGTGTGCGGCAAGACACAGTCGCCGGTTGACAGCGTACTCATCGTTGGCGGCAACGATATTGCCGAGCAACTCATCAAGAAACTGGGCAAGACGGTTGACATCAAGATCATCGAGGAGGACTTGAACCGCTGTGACGAGCTGGCCCAGCGCTACCCCAACTGCAAGCTGGTTCAAGGCGACTTCCGCGACACCGAGTTGAGCGAGGAAGAGAGCGTGAGCAACTATGACGCCTTTATCGCCCTGGGAGAGAACAGTGCTGTCAACATGATGGCCTGCATGATGGCCAAGGCCAACCTTGTGCCCAAGACCATTGCCCAGGTTGAAGATATCCAGTTCATCAATGAGGCCGAGGCCCTCAACATCGGCACCATTGTCAATAAGAAATTGCTGGCATCGAGCCGCATCTATCAAATCCTGATTGATGCCGACGAGGACAATGCCCGTTGCCTGGCCCTGTCGGACGCCGAAGTGGCCGAAATCATTGTCCAGGAAGGGGACCGCGTGACCCGCGCCCCAGTCAAGGACCTGAAGCTGAGTCGAGACTTCACGATAGCCGGTCTGGTGCGCAACGGCAAGGGTTACCTGGTTGACGGCAACACCGAGATCATGGCAGGCGACCATGTGGTGGTATTCTGCTTGCAAGGGGCGATTCACAAGTTGGACAAATATTTCTCTTGAACCGCTATGCCGAGGGTTAAGAACCAAAATATCAATTTTGCCATCGTGATGCGTATGCAGGGCTGGCTGTTGCTCATCGAGGCAGCCTTCATGCTCCTGCCACTTGCCGTGTCATGGTGGTTTGAAGAGCACACGGCATTGTGGTCATTCATCTACAGTGCGCTCATCACAGCGGGAGCCGGCAGCCTGATGGCATTTGGCATCAAGCCCCGCAGTTCCTCGATGCACAAGCGAGAGGGCCTGATGCTCACCGCCATCATCTGGGTATTCTTCTCGCTCTTCGGCATGTTGCCCTACCTGTTTTCTGAGACGTTCAATAATGTGACCGATGCGTTTTTTGAGACGATGGCAGGCTTCACCACGACAGGATCGAGCGTGATCCGCTATGTGGAGGAGATTCCACGTGGCGTGCTGTTCTGGCGTGCGATGACCCAGTGGATTGGGGGTATGGGAATCATCCTGTTCACCCTGGCGGTCATCCCCATGCTGAACCAGAAAGGAGGCATCGCCTTGTTCAACGCCGAGGTGACCGGCATTACCCACGAGCGCCTGCGTCCACGTGTCAGCCAGACAGCCAAGGACCTGTGGCTCATCTACATCGGCCTGACCATCCTGTTGACCGTTTTACTGTATCTGGGTCCCATGGACTGGTTTGATGCCGTGTGCCACGCGATGACCACGACCTCGACAGGCGGCTATTCCACCAAGAATATCGGCCTCGACTACTGGCACTCGAGTTATGTGTTTATTGTGGTGATTATCTTCATGTTCATCGGTGGTATCAGTTTCTCGATCATCGTGGCCACCATGCGAGGAAACTTCAAGCGCATCAAGCACAACAACACCCTGCGCTGGTATTGCATGACAACGCTGATTACCACGGTTGCCATCTTTGCCTACATGGTGTATAAGGGCTTTCTCGACAACCATAGTGACCGCCTGATATATGGAGCATTTGACACACTGTCGGCTATCACGTCCACGGGGTTCTCGACATTTGATTATGAGAACAGCGGTGAATTTGTCACCGTCATCCTGATGGTGATGATGTTCTTTGGCGGCATGGCGGGCTCGACATCGGGCGGTGCCAAGATGGACCGCCTCATTGTCCTGCTCAGGAACACAGCCAATGAGTTTTACCGTGTACTGCACACCAACTCGGTGCGCGCCGTGCACGTTGACGGCAAGCCGGTGCCCAACCATGTGGTGAATAAAGTCAACACCTTTTTCACTGTCTATATTGTCCTCATCATGGTGGTGGCGCTGTATCTCACCTTCTATGGCATTCCCGTGTTTGACGCGATATACACCTCGATGTCGGCCATCAGCAACGTGGGCATCGGCCATGGCGTGACAGGGTCGGGCGGCTCGTGGGTAGCCTTGCATCCAGGTGCCAAATGGGTACTAGCCTTTGAGATGATGGTGGGTCGTCTAGAGCTGTTCACCGTGCTGGTGATCTTCACCCGCTCCTTCTGGAAGAAAGACTGATCAGGCTGAGCGGTCACCATTTCTTTACCACTTAGAATTTTTTTTAAAAAAAACGTGCGGTTTGCGTTTGTAAACCAATTTTATTTTGTAATTTTACACCCCCAAATTATATCGATAGCAAAATGAGCAAGAATAAGAGCAACCAGAGTAAAAAAATAAATGATAATCAGGGGTTTTTCAATCCTGACATCAGTGGTGTAAAAAAGTCGGAGGACTACCGCAAGTCGCGTGAGGTCGAGGAGGCCATCGATAACGAGAACGTCACCAAGTGGCAACGGTTCATGGCCTTCTTCAAGAATGGCCGCATCAAGGTGGGTATGGGACTTATCCTGTTGTTCACCGCGATTTATCTGTTGATCTCCTTCCTGTCGTTCTTTATTGCCGCCGGCATGAGTGACCAGAACCGTGTGGCCAACTACTCGATGATTGAAAACGCGCAGATGCCAGAGAAAATCCGCAATGCCGGCGCAGCAATGGGAGCGTCGCTGAGTGATTTCCTCATTGCCAACGGCGTGGGCATTGCCGCATTTATCATTGTCGTGTGGTTTGGCACCTTGGGTATGAGATTATTGCTCAAGAAGAAAGCCCACTTTTTCTCTTACTCACTGGTGTGCCTGTTCAGCATCTTCACCTTCTCGATGGTGGTGGGAGCAGCAACCTATTTCATGAAACCCATCACGTTTTTCCCCCTGGGGGGCTACTTTGGTTACTATGCCAACAAGTGGCTGCTGGGGTTCCTGGGCATCTATGGCATGGTTGCCGTCAACCTGATCATCCTCATGCTGTGGATTTTCCTTACCTATCAAACCTTCTCTAACCTGTACCGCCAATTACAACAGGAAATAGAGAAAAAGCGTAACCGCAGCAAGGAAAAAGCCGAGGAGGTCATCAGTGAACCTGGAGAATCGACATTCCTGGGCAGCGAGCAGAAGCTACAGGACGAGCGCAAGCAGGACGACAACCAGCAAGAGCGCCCCTTGATGGATAAAATCATCAGGAAGCGGAAATCGAGTCCTAAGCCCCAGTCCGCCACCGAGGCCGGTTCGGGGGAGACGGCCCATCTCAAGCCCATCATGGCCAGCACCGAGGTGAGCAACCCGCATGATCCCACGGGCGAATACCGCCACTACCGCTTCCCCACCCTAGACCTGCTGCAAGACATCCGCATGAATCCTAACAGCGTTGACAAGCAGGAGCAGGACGAGAACAAGGAGCGCATCCGCGACACCCTGAGCAAGTATGGCATCGAGATCAAGGAAATCATGGTGCACGTGGGTCCCACGGTGACACTGTTTGAAATCGTGCCCGAGGACGGTGTGCGCGTCAACAAGATACGCGGTCTGGAGGATGATATCGCCTTGAGCCTTGCCGCACTGGGCATCCGCATTATCGCCCCCATGCCCGGTAAGGGAACCATCGGCATCGAGGTGCCTAACCGCGATCCTCAAGTGGTGCCGATGCGTGAGGTGCTGGGATCCAAAGCCTTCCAGGAAAGCCGTGCCAAGTTGCCCATGTGCCTGGGCTGCACGGTGAGCAACGAGGTGTTTATCGCCGACCTGACCAAGATGCCTCACCTGCTGGTAGCAGGTGCTACCGGTAAAGGTAAATCCGTTGGTTTGAACGCTATCATCACGTCGCTGCTGTACAAGAAAGGCCCGTCGGAGCTGAAATTTGTCCTCGTTGACCCCAAGCGCGTGGAATTCAGCGTGTATGCCGACCTGGAGAAATATTACTTTGCCAAAGCTCCCGGTGAGGAGAAAGCCATCATCACCGACACCGACCGCGTCATCAAGACGTTGAACTGCCTCGTGCAGGAGATGGAAGACCGCTACAAGGTGTTTGAAGAGGTGAGGGTGCGCAACGTGAGCGACTATAACGAGATGTGGCGCCGCGAACTGCGTGAGGTGCGCGACGAGCACGGCGAGAAGAAGTACCAGTACATGCCCTACATTGTGGGTATCATCGACGAGTTCAGCGACATGATCATGACCGCTGGCAAGGAGGTGGAAACGCCGCTGGTGCGCATCGCCCAGAAAGCCCGTGCCGTGGGCATCCACATGATTATTGCCACCCAGCGCCCGTCGTCCAAGGTTATCACCGGCTTGATCAAGGGTAACTTCCCAGGCCGCATCGCCTTTGCCGTTGCCCAGCGCATCGACAGCCAGATCATCATCGACCGCACGGGCGCCCAGCAGCTCATCGGTCGAGGCGACATGCTGTTCCAGATCGATGGCGAGTTAACCCGATTGCAGTGTCCGTTTGTCGATACGCCCGACATCGTGCGCATCTGTGACTACATCAAGGAACAAGAGGACAATGACCGTGACATCAACCACGAGGAGCCTTACTTGCTGCCCGAGTACGTCGGTAAGGACGAGGGCGGCGGCAGTGATGCCAATGTGGGCAACGTCAAGGACCGTGACCCGTTGTTTGAGGAGGCAGTGCGATTTGTTGTCATGGGTAACACGGCCAGCACGTCGTCACTGCAACGCCGCTACGAGATCGGCTATAACCGCGCTGGTCGCTTGATGGACCAGATGGAACATGCCGGCATCGTGGGTCCAGCCCAGGGCAGCAAACCCCGTCAGGTGCTTGTCAGCCCCATGGACATCGACCAGTTGTTCTCGTGACAACAGCTTCACATTATCAAGAGTGCCCCCACGAGTTGGCACTCTTTTTGCAATCTAGATGCTCTGGAATATCTAGATTTAGAGTAATCATGATAAAAATTTAATGACAATGAAAAGAATCCATATCGCTCTTCTCATGACCCTGGCCACTATCGTTGCCATGGCTCAAGCCCAGTCGCCGAGCACCATGCTCGACAAGTGTATAGCGGCAATCAATGCCAGTGGAGGTGTCACCGCTTCCTATAGCATCACCACTTCACAAGGCACCAGCCAGGGTAAGATTGCCATGCAGGGCAGTAAGTTCCGTGTCATTTCCCCCGATGCCAAGTGCTGGTATGACGGCAAGACACAATGGTCGTGGTCCCCGTTGACCCAAGAGGTGAATATCACCTCGCCCACTCCCGATGAGTTGCAGATGACCAACCCCATTGCGGCTGCCCAGCACTTCAAGTCGCGTTTCAACATGAAGAAAGCCAAGGCCAAAACGGCCAAGACATACGCCATCAAGCTCACGCCCAAGGCCAAGAATGATGCCGTCAAGACCTTGTGGCTCTACTTTGACGAGACGACCTCGTTGCTGCGCACGGCGCGATTTGAGATGAGAGACAAGACGGTGTATATCATCAAGATCACCAACTACAAGCACACTTCCCTACCCGCCTCGACATTCACCTATGACAAGTCGCTGGTTCCTGCTGGAACACAAGTTGTTGATTTGAGGTGATTTTAGGTTTTAGGCTTTAGGTTTTAGGCTTTAGGCTTTAGGGGTTAGGTTTATAGGGTTTTACTATGTTGCATTATTTAATTGGCCCACTAGTGGGTGCGGCTATCGGGTACATCACTAACGACATCGCCATCAGGATGTTGTTCAGACCTCATCATGCCAAGTACATCATGGGGGTGAGGGTGCCTTTCACCCCTGGCATTATTCCCAAGGAGAAAGAGCGCATCGCTGGAGCGATAGGCAAGGCGGTGAGTGAGAATCTGATGAACCGTGAAGTGCTGGAGAAGAGCTTGTTGAGTGACGAGATGCTGAGCAAGATTGGTGATGCCATCGACGAGTTTGTGGCCACCCAGAGCGGCAACAATGAGACTGTTGAGGAGTTTGCACGCCACTACCTGCCTCAAGACGACATCGTTGCCATGCGCGAGAACGTGACCGGCGGTATCACCAAGATGATCACCGCCAAGCTACAGGATAGCCGCTTGGGAGAAAGCATTGCCCGCATGGCCACTGCCCACGTCATGGAGAAGACCCGCAAGAGCGTAGCAGGCAAATTGGGTGCCGACATACTCCTGCAACCTGTCGCCCAACTCATTGAGGGCATTCTTGCCAAGCACATCAACGAGATCCTGCACAACAACTCGCAGCAGATGGTCGATGGACTGGTGCAGGAACAATCGGGACAACTCATGTCATTGACCATGAGCAGCCTCATGACCGGCCATGATGAACAAGTGGCGCAGGCCAAGGGCGGCATCTTGAGCGCTTACCGCGTCATCATTACCGAGCATCTGCCCCGCATCCTACAGGATATCGACATCAGCGCCATCATCGAGCAACGCATCAACGAGATGGACATGATGGAGGCCGAAGCCATCATCCTGGATGTGATGAAAAAAGAGCTCCGCGCCATCGTGTGGCTGGGAGCCCTGTTGGGTTGCATCATGGGCACTATCAATGCCCTGATATAGCATTCATTATCAATACATTATTCCACTTGCCAGGTGTCACCAGCCATGATGACATCGTTCAGGCAGGTGAAGCCATGCTTGGCCTTGGCTTCCTCGACCTGCTCGGCAACAGCGGTCTCATAGGTGGGAGCCTCGACCGAACGAATCACACCGAGAGCCACGGGCAGGTCGGTGCCATCCATCATGGCCAGCATCTGGTGCAGGAAGAAGCTCTCGCAGTGGGCATCGTGAACGAGCACATCATCAATGGTGTAGCCGTCCTGGCCGATGGTGATGGCCTTGAGACCAAATCCATCCTGGATGAGGCCACGGTTATTGTCCTTGCCGAAGATCATCTTCTCGCCATGCACGAGATGGATGGTGCGGTCGGCACGGTGCTCACGATCAGTAATATAGCCATGAATACCGTTGTTAAAGATCATGCAGTTCTGCAATATCTCAACGACCGAGCATCCCTTGTGCCTGGCAGCGGCCATCATCACCTCTTGACTGATTGACAGTTCCACGTCAAGGCTGCGTGCAAAGAATGTGCCACGTGCGCCAAAGGTCAACTCGGCGGGGATGAAGGGATCCTCAACAGTGCCATAGGGCGACGACTTGGACTTGAAACCGCGAGCACTCGTGGGAGAGAACTGGCCCTTGGTCAAGCCGTAGATGCGGTTGTTCAACAACAGCAGGTTCAGGTCCACATTGCGGCGCACCTCGTGGATGAAGTGGTTACCACCGATGGCCAGGCAGTCGCCATCGCCCGACACCTGCCAAACGGTCATGTCGGGATTGGCCGTCTTGAAACCTGTTGCCACAGCACCGCCACGACCATGAATGGTGTGGAAGGCATAGGTGTGGGTATAGTAAGGCAGACGCGAACTGCAACCGATACCGGATATCACAGCGGTCTTCTCGGGCGGGATGCCCAGTTGTGACATTGCCTTGAGTAGCACATTGAGCACGGCGTGATCACCGCAACCGGGGCACCAGCGCACGGGCTGATTATTCTTGTAATCAAGTGGCTTGTAGGCCACGGGCTGTTGATTATTATTCTGTTCCATTACAATTCCTCCTCCATCATGATGTTTTTAACTCCGTCAACAATTTCCTGAACCAGGAACGGCTGTCCCTGCACCTTGTTGATGTGGCAGATGTTCAGGTTAGGTATCTTGCTTTGCAGGTAACTTGCCATCTGGCCGGTGTTCAACTCGGCGACAATCACCGTCTTGAAGCGGCTGAGCAGCTCGGCGGTGTTCTTGGGCAGCGGGTTGATGTAACGGAAGTGGGTCATCGCGATTCTGAAGCCCTCATTATTCAAGCGGTTAACCGCATCGAGGATGTGACCATAGGTGCTGCCCCATCCCAGGATGATGGTGTCGGCCCCAGAGTCCCCCTTGAGCTTGAGCTCGGGAATATCGTTGGCCACATTGGCAATCTTGAGGCGGCGGGTCTCCACCATGTGGGCATGGTTGATGGGATCATTGCTGAGCACGCCCAGGTTGTAATCCTTCTCCAGACCACCCACGACGTGTTCGAGCCCCTTGGTGCCGGGGATCGCCCAGTAACGGATGCCTAAAGCGTTGCGCATGAACGGAGTCCATGTGGGTTTCAATGCCTCGGGGACATAGTTGGGCTTGATGACGGGATACTCACCCTCCTCGGGGATGCGCCATGCCGACGAGCCGTTGGCGATAAAGGCATCGGTGAGCAGGATGACCGGTGTCATGTGCTCGATGGCGAGGCGTGCTGCCTGGAATGCCATCTTGAAGCAATCGGTGGGCGATGCTGCAGCGAGAACCACCAGGGGGCTCTCACCACTGCGTCCATAGAGTGCCTGCTGCAAGTCGGTCTGTTCGGTCTTGGTGGGAAGTCCCGTCGAGGGACCGCCACGCTGCACGTCCACAAGCACAAGAGGCAACTCGGCCATCACAGCCAAGCCCAAAGCCTCGCTCTTGAGCGCCAGGCCAGGGCCAGAAGTGGATGTCACAGCGAGATGTCCGGCAAATGCCGCACCTATCGCAGAGCAGATGCCACCAATCTCATCCTCCATCTGAATAGCCTTCACACCCAGGTCGCGACGCTTGGCCAGCTCGTGCAGGATGTCGGTGGCTGGGGTAATGGGATAAGAGCCCAGGAACAAGGGACGACCACTCATCTCGGAGGCCTTGATCAGACCCCAAGCAGTAGCCTTGTTGCCACTCACGTCGGTATAGGTGCCGGGGCGCACATCATCGCTCTGGATGCGATAGGTCGATACCGTGGCGTGGATATTGTGACCGTAGTTGTAACCGCCCTTGATGACAAGCTCGTTGGCGGCATACACATCGGGTTTCTCGGCAAATTTAGCCTTGAGGAACTTCAACGGAGCCTCCATGGGACGGTTGAAGAGCCAGCACACGAGACCGAGTGCAAACATGTTGCGGCACTTGAGTTGCGCCTTGAGGTCCATGCCCGTGTCCTTGAGAGCCTCCTTGACCATCGTGGTGATGGGGGCTTCGATGACTTGAGCCTTGAGGTTCAACTCCTCATAGGGGTCACTGGTGGTGTAGAGCGCCTTGTCGAGACCAGCCTGGGTAAAAGTGTCGATGTCAACGATGGCAGCACCACCCTTGCGCAAGAACTGAGCGTTCTGCTTGAGAGCCGCAGGGTTCATAGCCACCAATACATCGCACTCGTCGCCCGGCGTGTGCACGCCGTGACCAATGTGAACTTGAAAACCAGACACACCGCCCAGGGAGCCCTGCGGGGCACGCACCTCGGCGGGATAATCGGGGAAAGTTGAGATGCGGTCACCCAGACCAGCACTCACGTTAGAGAAAATGTTGCCAGCCAACTGCATACCATCGCCGCTATCACCCGAGAAGCGCACGACGATACTCTGACGGAACTGGACTTTTGCTTTTTCTGCCATGTCAAAATATTGATGTTAAATAAACCGCTGCAAAAGTACAACTATTTTCCCGACCAAAACATTTTTTTATGAATATTTTTACACATCATGGATCCGATGAGGTCCATTTTGCATGAATGATCCGTGCATAGCCAGCCAAGACCATGATAAACAGGTGTACACATTGTTAAAAAATAAATTTTTTGTTTGTTCATTTGTTTATTATAAATAACTTTCTTAATTTTGCAAATCATTGCAAAAGTCCGGTTTAACGATAGCAATGCATGAAGATAGAATGTAGTATTTTATATTTTGTTTTAATTTTTAATATTTCATGTCTATGAAAAAATTAATTACTTTACTGTCAATGGTAGTAATGCTAGCCTTCTCATCACAGGCAGCATACTATCTCGTCGGAAATGAGCCATTCGGCAACGGCTGGGATCCTTCCACCGGTGTTGAAATGACCCAGAACGCTGATGGTACCTACAGCTTCAAGGCCACCATCAACGGTTCCATCTGGTTTGTAATGGCTGATGGTCTTGCCGATGCAGGCGACTGGACCAACTTTAATGACAACCTGCGTATCGGTCCCACAGGTGGTGACGAAACTGTTACCGCTGACACCTGGATCACAACCCAGAAGTCAGGTGGAGACCATGGTGCTTACAAATTCACTGGTTCAGGCAGTGAATACATCATCACCTACAACCCCTTCATCAACAAGTTCAAGATTGAAGGTGATGTTGTTCCCGTCGAGATCAGCACTTACACCGTAGCTGGTGCTCCCGCATCGGTATTCGGCACTGAGTGGGATCCCACCAACACCGCTAACGACATGACCAAGTTGTCGGACGGCACCTATGAGCTCATCAAGACCAATTGTGAGCTCGCCGAGGGCACCGAGTTGGCATTCAAGGTTGTCGGTAACCGTGATTGGGGTACCTGCTGGCCTCCCGAGAACTTTGTTTACACCGTCGAGAAGAGCGGCATCTACACGCTGCGCTTCACCTTTGATCCCAGCACCTCGACCATTCAGCTGAGTGGCTCGATAAGCGGTGGCTTTAACCCCATCACCGGCTATATGTACATCCTGGGTCAGGTGAACGGCAACGCATGGGATCCCAGCGTGGGTGTACCCATGGAGGTTGTGAGCGAGAATGTTTACAAGGCAACCATCACCGCTGCCGGTGAGACCATCGATGAGAATGATGGTATCGGTTACAGCTACTTCTCATTCACCTCTAAGCTGGGTGAGAACAGCGACGACTGGAACGGTATCGCCGGTTATCGCCTGGGTGCTATCGAGGATGGCTACCTGCTGAGCGAGGACATGATGGGTATCGACATTGAGCTGGGCGGCTTTGCTAAGGCCAACAGCTTCAAGGTTGCTGCCGGCACCTATGAGGTCATCGTTAATACCACGACCATGACCATGAACATCAAGCCCGCTGCTGCTCCCCAAGAAGAGACTTACAAGTTTGAGAAGATTTGGGAAGTATCGGATGTATCGTTCCTGAACACCGCCGACGTTCGTCAGGGCTTCGGTATGAACGCTAAGTTCTATGTCAACGACAAGGCCAACCAGACCATCTATGTGATTGGCAAGAACGGTCTGACCACCACCACCTATCCTGGCGGTGCCAACTGCGGTCTGACCCGTGACGAGGCTGGCAACCTGATCGTCAGCAACGCTAACTTCCCCGATCCTTGGGCCGAGGCTACCATCAAGGTGATCAACCCCGAGACCAACGAGATGAAGGAATACATTGTTCCTGCCGAGTGCGGTATTGAGGGTCGCTGCGACTTCATGGGCTTTGCCAAGGGCAACCTGATGGAGGACGGTGTTCTCTACCTGACCGGTGCTACCACCAACGGTGTTGCTATCCTGACCATCACTGGTGGTGAGGTGAACATCGACGAGTGCTATCCCGCAACCTGCGACGGTCTGACTCCCACCAGCTCGACCGTTATCAACTACTTCAAGGATCTCGCTGGTGAAGACGCTCTGCTGTATGTTACCCGCAACGCTGCTCCCCAGAAGCTGATCGCCGATGGTGAGAACTTTGTTGCCAGCGGTATCGCACTGCCTGGCAAGGGCACTTGCAACGGTGTGTTCCCGTTTGTTTGGGACGGCAAGCAGTTCTACATCTATCCCCAGGAGCCTAACTACCAGAATGGCTTTGCTATCGCCGAGGCTGGTGCCGAGGAGCCCATCGTGGCCGTTCCCTCGACCGTCACTGGCAACATGAACAATTATCAGGCCGACTGGCTGAATGCTGAGGTGAATGACAAGGTTGTCATCATCTACCAGTACTATCCTGGTGGCAACTTCACCGTTTACCGCTTGACCAAGAACGTTCCCGAGCCCGAGCCCACCACTCCTCCCACCATCACTACCGAGGAGACTGAGGACGGTGTCGTTGTCACCGTTACCGGTGAGGGCGAGATCCACGTCTATGTTGACGGTGTTGAGGTTGAGAACCCCTACACCATCCCCTTCGGCGACGAGGAGCAGACTGTAACGATTACCGCTACCGCTCAGGGCGAAGGCCAGGGCATCAGCGAGACCACGACTCTGGTTGTTGTTATTCCTGCCAAGCAGGGCGGCACCGAGGATGGTTACAAGATTGTAAAGGTTTGGGACATCACCGACCTCTCATTCATGAACACTGCCGACGTTCGTCAGGGCTTCGGTATGAACAGCAAGTTCTATGTTAACGACAAGGCCACTCAGACCATCTATGTAATCGGCAAGAATGGCTTGACCAACACCACCTATCCTGGCGGTGCCAACTGCGGTCTTACCCGTGACGAGGCCGGCAACCTGGTTGTCAGCAACGCTAAATTCCCCGATCCTTGGGCCGAGGCTACCATCAAGGTGATCAACCCCGAGACCAACGAGATGAAGGAATACATTGTTCCTGCCGAGTGCGGTATTGAGGGTCGCTGCGACTTCATGGGCTTTGCCAAGGGCAACCTGATGGAAGACGGCGTTATCTACCTGACCGGTGCTACCACCTTTGGTGTTTCGGTTATGACCATCACTGGTGGTGAGGTGAACATCGACGAGTGCTATCCCGCTACCTGCGACGGTCTGACTCCCACCAGCTCGACCGTTATCAACTACTTCACCGACATCGCTGGTGAAGAGGCTCTGCTGTACGTGACCCGCAACGCTGCTCCCCAGAAGCTCATCTTCGACGGTGAGAACTTCGCAGCCTGTGCAGTAGCACTGCCTGGCAAGGGCACTTGCAACGGTGTGTTCCCGTTTGTTTGGGACAACAAGCAGCTGTTTGTTTATCCTCAGGAGCCCAACTACCAGAACGCATTTGCTGTAGCCGAGGGTGGTGCCGACGAGCCCATCGTGGCTGTTGCTTCGACCGTCACTGGCAATGCTAACACTTACCAGGCCGACTGGCTGAATGTTGAGGTTGATCCCGATGGCGTCGGTGCAACCATCTATCAGTACTATCCTGGTGGCAACTTCGCTGTTTACCGTCTGACCAAGGGCTCGGGTGGTGTAGAAGAGCTGATCAACGACACCGAGAAGGTTGTTGCTGGCGTTCGCTACTACAACATCATGGGCCAGGAGATGCAGGAGGCCAACGGTCTGACGATCGTTGTTACCACCTACACCGACGGCAGCCACAGCGCCGTTAAGGTGATCAAGTAAGAATTAGCTATTAGCGATCAGCTATCTGACTCTTGAAAAAAAGAGTGGTTCCGTCATGGAACCGCTCTTTTTCATTTTGTTTATGGAATTATGGGCACCTTGGAATTGGTGTCGTCGTCGAGGTGATATATATAATTGTGGTTTATATGATATAAGGTGTTAGCTTGCTATTTTCTTCATGTATTCTTGTAGCATCCAAGAAAACGATATAACTTTGCGTGAGTTTAACTTTTTCTTATTATCATAAAGTATGAAACCTCTATATACCCGATCATTCATAGTCCTATTGATGCTGATGTGTCTCACCATCCCCTTTCAAACCACAGCAAGACCCATCACTCGCCAACAGGCCCAATTGAACGCGCTCACCTTTATGCAAGAACGTGGCCAAAACATCACAGTTTCGTCGTTGCGTCATGCCACAATGCGTGCTGTTATCCATGAAGATGAGCCGCAGCCCTATTATGTGTTCAACATCGGCAATCATCAGGGTTTTGTCATCGTTAGCGGTGACGATGCCGCACATACCGTTCTCGGCTATTCAAATGAGGGTTTCTTTAACTACAATGATATACCCTGCAACCTGCAAGAATGGCTTGACAGTTATGCCCACCAAATCAGATACCTTCAGGAACACGGTGCAATACCCCATCGCGTACAAAAGAAAGTATCCTACCCTCACGCCATTACCCCATTGCTTACTTGCCAATGGGGCCAAGGGGATCCTTATAACATGTTTTGTCCGATTGACCCCAGAAATGGGCAAAGGTGTGCCACTGGATGTGTTGCCACTGCAATGGCTCAAGTGATGTATTTTCATCGAGATCACTCTTTGAATCAGACTATATTTGAGATACCGTCTTACACCATGGTAAATGGATTGCAGGTTGATGCTATCCCGGCAGGCTCAGTCATAGATTGGGACAATATGATTGATGATTACCTCTATAGTAATCCTACCGAAAGCCAGAAGGAGGCAGTTGCCAACCTCATGAAATACTGTGGAGTGGCGGCAAAGATGGCATATAATGCTGGAAGTAGCTGCTCCTCCAATTATTCCGCGTTGTCGGCTTTAAAAGAATATTTTGCTTATAGATTCCAGGCCCATTTAGTTTTTCGAGAGTCGGGGTCTTATAGCGATGAGGAATGGAATGATATCATATACAACGAATTGGCTGAGAACCGCCCAGTTCTTTACGGTGGTCATCCACAGGATAATATTGTTGGTCATGTTTTTATTTGTGACGGCTATGACGGCAATGGTTACTACCATATCAACTGGGGCTGGAACGGTGGTTTAGATGGCTATTTCGTGCTTGACGTTTCTGATTGTGAAGACTGTCTTTTGAATTATGCTTATGGACAACATGCTGTAATTGGTTTACAGCCAAAATCTATCAACCTTGATGCAGGTATGACTTTTGTTGATCAAAAAGCCAAATATCATTGCCTGATGCGCTGGGATGGGGATGATAACGGTGTCTTTACTATGAATGAAGCCAGAGCTGCGAGTAAGATGGATTATTATGAGTTTTCTGAATCTGACATTGAATCGTTTGACGAGTTCCAATACTTCACGGGTCTTAACTCAATAGCCGATTATGCTTTCGTTGGATGCAATAAATTAAAGAGCATTACAATCCCCAACTCAGTTAATTCAATCGGTTTTGCGGCATTTTGGGGTTGTTCAAGCTTGAAGAACATGACGATTGGTAACTCCGTTGTTTCGATTGGCACTGGTGCGTTCACTGAATGCAATATCAAGAACTTGATTTGGAAGACTGAGTTTAGTACCCCTTGCAATAATCATGCTTTCCAGAAGTCCACAGTCGAGAATCTGACTATTGGAAACGGTGTAAAGCAGATATATCAACAATTTCTCAAAACAGATGCTCTGCCTCGTTGGGTGCAAAGCTTGAAAAAAGTGACTATTTCTAACACGGTAACCACTATCGGGAACTATGCTTTCCGAGGCTTTGAAGGCTTAACAGATTTAATCATTGGTAGAGGGGTTACAGCCATTGATAATGGAGCATTTGAATATTGTAATAATCTATCAACAGTGGCTTGTTTAGCACTGAACCCACCTCAATTAAAGAATCAGGATGTCTTTGGAAGTTACAATGGTGTTCCTGGCCCTTATGAAAAAGCGACACTACGTGTACCGATAGCCTCAGTCAATACTTATAAATCCACTTATCCGTGGAGTCTTTTCACTACTATTGTTGGCCTTGACCCTTCATCGGGTGACGTGAACAGTGACAGTGAAGTCAACCTCGCCGATATCAATTGTATCATCAACAACATCTTTGGTGTCGTCAGCGATAGCCTAAGTTATTACTTGAGTGATGTAAACAGCGATGGTGCGATAAGTATTGCTGACATCAACGCTCTCATTAACATCATCCTTAACAGCAATTGATTTAGGAACAATCTCACTATAGAATACAAGTCCATCAAGTGAATGAGTTGAAAGAGGATGTGGATTTATGGGCGCTTGGAGTAGGTGTCGTTGTCGAGATGGTCGATGAAGCCTTCGTCAACGAGGAAGGATAGCGTTGAAATGATTTCATCCTTGGGGAAAGAGAGGGTGTTGAGGAATTCTTCCAAGCGGCGGGGACGCAGGCCTGCCATGTAGAGGATGCCCTGCTGCACGTCGGCGGGCTCATGGTCACCACGCTTGCGGCGGTCGATGCACAGGTCGCAACTGCCGCAGTTCTCGTCTGATTTCTCACCGAAGTAGCCGAGCAACATGCGCTCGCGGCAACCCGTGTCGCTGTAGGCATAGTTGATGACGGCCTCGATGCGGTCGGTCATGCGCTGGCGCAGTTCTTCATAGACCACCCGTGGAATCAACACGTGCTTGGGCTCCTCCCGTGAGGTGGTATATATTATATAAGGTGTGCGCTTGCGTGGCACATAGTGCAGAATGCGCATCCTTGTCAATTCAAGCAATGACTTGTAGATGGTTTCCTGGTCCAGCCCCGTGCGGAAAGCGATGACATCCTCGTTGATGAACACATAGTCGGCAAACAGCCCCGTATATAACCTGAGGATCGCTTGCAGCACCTGGTCTGCACCAGGAGTGGTTGTCTCCAGGTCATAGAGTTCTTCCTTCCTGGCATGGATCATGACACGGGATTGCGTCTCGATTTCCTCAACAAACTCGATGTAGCCTGCCTGGGTGAGAATCTTCAAGGCATTGTGGGTGGGCAATACCGGCAGGTCAAAGGTGCGGCAAAAGAGGTTGAAATTGAAGTCATACATCTGCTGGTAGCCTTCACCCAGGCTCACGCCCAAGAAGTTGCCCACCCGCTCATAGATGTTGCGGATAAAGTCCTTGTCGGGAAAGGCTTCGGTGATGTGGCGGCGCAGGATACGCTGGTCGGTGTGCTTGACCAGCAAGACGGCATAGGACCGCTTGCCATCACGTCCTGCCCTACCCGCCTCCTGGTAATACTCCTCTAGCGAGTTAGGGACATCGACATGAACCACCAGACGCACATCGGGCTTATCGATGCCCATGCCGAAGGCATTGGTAGCCACCATCACACGGCACTCATCGGTCGTCCACTTGGTCTGCTTGTCCTCCTTGTCCTCGACATAGAGGCCCGCATGGTAGAAATCGGCATGGATGCCAGCCTGGTTGAGTTGGTCACTGATCTGCTTGGTGCGCTGGCGTGAGCGCACATAGACGATGGCCGTGCCCGGCACCGAGCGCAGGATGTGAACGAGTTCAGCGTTTTTTTCCTCGGTGTGCCTCACCACATAGGTGAGGTTGCTGCGGGCAAAACTCATCGAGAACACGTTGGGCTCCTTGAAGTTGAGGCAACGCTGTATATCATCGACCACGATGGGCGTGGCTGTGGCAGTGAGTGCCAGCACGGGGACCTTGGGGAAGAGTTTGCGCACCTGGACGATGCGCAGGAATGAAGGCCTGAAGTCATAGCCCCACTGCGAGATGCAATGCGCCTCGTCCACAACGATGAGACGGACGGGCATCTGGCGCAAGCGCTCTAGGAAAGATTGGGATTGCAGCCGCTCGGGCGAGACGTAGAGGAACTTGCAGTTGCCATAGAGGCATTTCTCGTAGGTGCGGTTCACCTCGGCTCTTGTTAGGCCGGCATAGAGGTAAGTCGCCTTGATGTGCAATGAGCGCAGGCGATCTACCTGGTCTTTCATCAGCGAGATAATGGGTGTGACAACAAGGGCCATGCCATCCATGACCATTGTGGGCACCTGAAATGTGATAGACTTGCCGCCACCCGTGGGCATCAGGCCCAGGGTGTCACGCCCCATGAGAACCGACTCGATGATATCCTGCTGGAGGGGCCTGAAGGCATCATATCCCCAGTATTTCTTGAGGACTTCAAGAATCGGCTTGGGATGGCTCGGCATCTTCGTGCAATTTTATTGCCTTCACCATGAGTTGCACCGTTGAGCTGGTGCGATGACGAGTTTCCTCGATCGTATAGCAGATGTCGATGGGCTTGCCGGCCTTGAGGGCATCACTATAGGCCGCCATACCAAAGGCGATGGCGTTGAAAACCTTGTTGCCGTCCTCATCGACAAGATCCAGCTTGATGTGTTCGGCCTTCTTGCCCACGACCTTGCTGGTGCCTGCGTCAAACACCTTGCGTGTCATAAACATCGGCTTGCTGTTGCCCGGGCCATAGGGGTTGAGCATGCGCAGGTAACGCAAGAACGCGCCATTGATGTCGCTGAACTTGAGTTCACAGTCGATATCCATGGCAGGGGTCACCTGCTCATCCTCGATGTGCTCCTCGACATAGGCCGTGAGACGCCTCCTGAACTCGGGGATGTTCTCTTCCTTGATCGACAAGCCCACCGCATTGGTGTGTCCGCCGAAGGTCTCCAGCAAGTCACGGCAAGACTTGATGGCGGTATAGACATCAAATCCGCGCACCGATCGTGACGACCCCGTTGCAATGCCGTCGGCATAATGGGTAAGTACCACCGATGGGCGGAAATACAACTCGGCCAGTCGTGCTGCGACAATGCCAATGACTCCCTTGTGCCAGTTGCGGTCATAGATGACGATAGGCTTCTTGCCATCCAGCACCTGGGCATGACTCTCGATGATCTCGTTGGCCTCAACGGTCACCTGGCTATCAAGCTCCTTGCGATTGTTGTTATACTGGTCGATGCGCTTGGAAATCTCCATTGCGCTGGACATGTTGCGGCTCACCAGCAACTCTACCGATTCCTGACCCGACTCCATGCGGCCCGAAGCGTTGATGCGCGGCCCTATCTTAAAGATAATGTCATTGATGGTCAACTCGTGACGGTTCAGGCCACAGGTGCGGATAATGCTACGCAGGCCCACGTTAGGATTGTTGTTCAGCCGTCGCAGGCCATAGAACATCATCACCCTGTTCTCGCCGGTGATGGGGACAATGTCGGCAGCAATGCTCACGGCCACCAGGTCGAGCATAGCCTCCAGGTTGTACATCTGTCCCAGACCGTTGCTCTTGGAGAAGGCCTGCATGAACTTGAAGCCCACGCCACATCCCGACAAGCCCTTGAAGGGATAGGTGTCATCGAGCAACTTGGGATTCAAGATTGCCGCCGCATCGGGCAAGACATCATCGGGGACATGATGGTCACACACAATGAAGTCTATGCCTTTCTCCCGGGCATAGGCAATCTCGTCAACCGCCTTGATACCGCAGTCGAGCACAATAATCAGACTCACTCCGATCGATGCTGCATAGTCGATGCTTTGCAGAGAGATACCATAACCGTCATCGTCACGCGTCGGTATATAGTACACTAGGTCGGAGTAAATGTTTTGAAGATACTTATAGACGAGCGCTACTGCAGTGGTTCCATCCACGTCGTAGTCTCCGTACACCATGATCTTCTCTTTTGCCCCTAACGCCTGGTTGAGCCTTGCCACGGCCTTGTCCATGTTCTTCATCAAGAACGGATCGTGCAGTTGCTGGAGCGACGGGTAGAGGAAGTCGTGGACATCGTCCGCGGTCTTCAAGCCCCTGAGCACCAACAGCCGAGCGATCTCGGGACAATTGGGGAACTGGTTCGCCAACTGCTCCACGGCAATGCGTTCGTCGGATGTTAGAGGTAAGTAATTCCATTTACTTATCATTTATGTTAGTTTTTTAGTATGCAATGATAGGGGCTCACTGCCGCAGAGCAATGAACTAGTGGAGAAGACCAAAAAGAAGCAGTTGGGGATCAATGATTTACCATATCAGTTTTTAAAAAGCACCGTCGATAGGTTGCCACCAATATCTTCATGCCCCACTCTTTAATGCCACAAAATTACTGCATCTTGAAGTTTTTTCAAAGCAAATTGAATACAAAAACACAGCCTCCGGACTCATTTTATAGAAATTTAACAACCATTCGTGTCCTGATTGCGTCACAATGAAACCATTTCCAGGACAGGGATGCTTAAAGATAGGTTCAGCTGAAAAAAACTGGGGACTGTAGTGAGGTCATAGACCTCGCCTAGGCCGTCGGCCTTGTTGTGGCCTTCGGCCACGTTCATCCCCCACCTTTTATCGGGTGAGCCTTAAAGTAATGCTTTAAATAATGTGATGTGATGCATTGAAAAAGAAAATCGTTAATCAGCCATCAAGACCAATTAACGATTCATTCTGTTGAGGTCACTAGCGGATTCGAACCGCTGTACCCGGTTTTGCAGACCGGTGACTAAACCACTCATCCAAGCGACCTGTTGCGATTTGCGGTGCAAATTTACTGCGATTATTTTACCTGTGCAACTTTATCGGCACATTTTTTTGCAGAATTTTTCTCGGGTTTCTGGCAGATATCCTTCAATTGACATGCAGCACAGGCAGTTAGAGCCGATTTTCTACTGTTTACCGACCGCACAATCGATCTCACCGTCACCAGGACGGCAGCCGCGACAATCAGGGCCGAGAGGACATATTGCACAATAGTGTTGACCATACCTCATCATGACTTGAAGTTCTTTTTCACCAATCTGGACAACCGCGCAGGCGTCAAGTCGGCAGGATACGCGTCAAAGGGCAAAACCGTGTGACATCCATTCCTGTACTCGCTGCACCCATAGGCTGTTTTGCCCTTGACCAGATGCCCCTTGCCACACACGGGGCACGGGATTTCCTCAATGCTCTTGAGTCGAGGCGCACGAGGTTTCCTGGGCTTTTCCTCGCCCGATGCTGCCGCTGGCGACTTGGGGTTGACCGACTTGCCCTGTTCCACAGCAATGCTGCCGCTATTGTTATCCTTGAGCACATTAAGGACGATCTCGCCTATCATCTTCTTGAGTTCCTCAATGAACTGAGCAGCGCTGTACTCTCCCCGTTCAATCTCACGTAACTTTTTCTCCCACAACCCAGTGAGCGATACACTCTTAAGCAAAGGTTCATGTATTGTATCGATGAGTTGAATGCCAGCCAGCGTGGGAGTAATGCTCTTGCGCTCCTTGCGGATGTAACGACGCTTGAACAGGGTCTCGATGATGGCAGCACGAGTAGAGGGGCGCCCGATACCGTTTTCCTTCATGGCATCACGCAGCTCCTCGTCATCGACGGTCTTTCCCGCCGTCTCCATGGCGCGCAACAGGGTGCCCTCGGTGTAAGGTTTAGGTGGCTGCGTCGTGCGCTTGATCACCGACGGCTCATGTGGTCCGCTCTCCCCTTTCTCGAAGTGCGGCATTATGCCATTGTCCTCATCTTCAGCCTTTTCCTTACCATCATCATCGGCACTCCTGTCACCCGGCTTATTGAACAATTCTCGCCAGCCTGGTTTCAGAATCTCTTTACCCGTCGCCTTGAAGCCATAAGTGCCAACCTCGGCCATGACCGTTGTCGTATTAAACTCACAATCAGGGTAAAAGGCGGCAATAAACCGCATGGCGATAAGGTGATAGACACGCTTCTCGTCGGGGGTCATGGCTACCGTTGCAGGGTTGACATTGGTGGGAATAATGGCATGGTGATCGGTTACCTTGCTGTTGTCAAACACCTTTTTGGTCTTGGGCAACTTGCTCAGCGCCAGGACCGGTGCCGTCAGATTGGCATAAGGCACCATCGCCTTGAGAATGCCAGGCACCTGGGGATAGATGTCGTCGCTCAGGTAAGTCGTGTCAACGCGTGGATAGGTGGTCGCTTTTTTCTCGTAAAGTGACTGGATGGTCTTGAGCGCCTCGTCGGCAGACATGCCGAATTTTTTATTACACTCCACTTGCAGGCTTGTCAAGTCAAACAGGCGGGGAGGCGCCTCCCGACCTTTCTTGGTCTCGACCGAAGTCACCGTCAACGGCAACTGCTTGATCTGCTCAACAATACCGCTCGCCTCGCCCTCGGTCTTGAAACGGCCACGGGTACTGTTGAAGGTCACGCCACAGTACTTGGTTTTCAACTCCCAGTAATCCACGGGGACAAAATTTTCAATCTCACGATAGCGGGCCACTATCATGGCGAGCGTGGGGGTCTGCACACGGCCCACCGAGAGCACGTCGCGCGAGCGCGAATACTTTAAGGTATAAAGGCGAGTGGCATTCATACCCAAGATCCAGTCGCCAACTGCCCTAGAGAGTCCCGCAAAATACAGGTTATCAAACTCTTGAGAGCTCTTGAGCTGTTCAAAACCCTTGCGGATGCTCTCGTCGGTCAGGGATGATATCCACAGGCGCTTGACAGGCTTGTCACAGCCAGCCTTTTGATACACCCAGCGCTGGATGAGCTCACCCTCCTGTCCAGCATCACCACAATTTATCACCTCATCGGCGCCCGCAATCAGGTTTTGTATAACATTAAACTGTTGCTTTATACCCTTGTCATCTTTTAGCTTAATGCCAAAGCGTTGCGGTATCATCGGCAGTTGCCCCAGGCTCCACCATTTCCACTGGTCGGTGTAGTCGTTGGGCGCCTTGAGCTCGCACAAGTGTCCAAAAGTCCACGTCACCTGATAGCCATTGCCCTCAAAGTAGCCCTCGTGCCTGTCGTTGGCACCAAGCAATCGGGCAATGTCACGCGCCACACTGGGTTTCTCGGTTACGCAGACCTTCATTTCCTTTCAGTTAACAGTTATTATCTTGAGTTTTACTTTAGATTAGCCATCTTTATTCACCGAGTTTCTGAGACTTGGCTTCGTTCCAGAGCTCGTCCATCTGGGCAAGGGTCAATTCGTTGACATGGCGGCCTTGCTCGTTGGCCTTCTGCTCGATGTAGTTGAATCGGGCAATGAACTTGCGGTTGGTGCGTTCCAGGGCGTTATCGGGGCGCACACCGTAGAGGCGTGCCGCATTAACAAGCGAGAAGAACAGGTCGCCAAACTCTTTTTCGCGGTCCACCGGGTCGTTACCTTTCAACTCGGCCTCGACCTCCCTGAATTCCTCGCGGACCTTGTCCCAGACGTCCTCCTTGTGCTGCCAATCAAAGCCCACGTTGGCGGCCTTCTCCTGGACACGCTCGGCCTTGATGAGCGAGGGCAGGCTGCGCGGCACTCCGCTGAGCACCATCTTGTTGCCGTCCTTCTCCTTCATCTTGAGCAGTTCCCAGTTCTGGAGCACCTGGGCGGCAGTGTCGGCCTTCTCCTCACCGAAGACGTGTGGATGGCGGAAAACCAACTTCTCGCACAGGGCGTCGCACACGTCGGCAATGTCAAACTTGCCCTTCTCGTCGCCGATCTTGGCATAAAAGACGATGTGCAGCAACACGTCGCCCAGTTCCTTGCGGATCTTATCGTCATCCTCGCCCATGATGGCATCGGCGAGTTCCATGGTTTCCTCGATGGTGTTGGGGCGCAGGCTCTCGTTGGTCTGCTTGCGGTCCCACGGGCACTTCACGCGCAACTCGTCCAGGATGTCGAGCAGTCGTCCGAAGGCCTCCAATTTCTTTTCTCTGCTATTGTTAGGCATGATGTCTCTATTGATGTTTTGATGATTTACAAGTTGCAAAATTACACAGAATTCTCGGAATTCAACACTCACGGGTCGCAGAAACTTGTTTTTTCTAGGGGGCAACGGGATAATAAAATGTCATCAAGGTGCATAATAACCGATTTTTATGTGTAATTTTGCAGCCTATTTTAGAAACTTGTATTACTGAAAACTGTAACGATGAGAAAAACTTTCCTGTTTACCCTGTGCGCAACGCTGCTGGGTATCAACGCCATGGCCCAGGGCAACAACACTGGCATGGGCGGCGACGAGAACGATGACACCGAATCACTGGCCGAGCGCATCTTCAATCTGGAGAAGAAGACCGACGCCTTTAACTTCCACATCAATTTTGCATCAAGCCTGGTGGCCGAGGACGCTAACCACGGTGAGTGGGACACGAAGTTTGTGTGCCGCGACCTGCGCCTGGACATCAAGGGCGACATCACCCCCAAGGTGTTCTACCGCATCCGTCACCGCTTCAACAGCAACCAGACGGCCAAGGGCCTGGACCGCTTTGCCAAAGCGACCGACATCATGATGGTGGGCTATCGCCCCAGCAGCAAGGTGGATATTGCTGCCGGTAAGTTGTGTCAGATATGGGGCGGATTTGAGTATGACCAGAACCCCATGGAGATCTACCGCTATAGCGACCTGATCGACATGATGGACATCTTCATGGCCGGTGCGATGGTGAGTTACCACCCCGTCCCGACCCAGGAAGTGGCCTTCCAGATCACCAATAGCTATAACGGAGCGTTTACCGAGGATCTGGGTCCTGACCCTCAGATCGTGACCGACGACCTGCAGAAGCCCGAGAAACTGAGCCGCAGCCGCGCCCCGTTCACCTACATTCTGAACTGGAACGGCAACTTCCTGCACGACCAGTTGCAGACCCGCTGGGCGTGGGGCATCCAGACTCAGGCCAAGCACAAGTACTCACGCATGATCACCCTGGGTCAACGGCTGAACCTGACCGATTTCCAGCTATATTTTGATTACTTCGGTGAGTGGGATGACGTGGATCGCCTGCACTATGCCACGACCGACTTGCAGGACATGATTGCTCCTGGATCGACCCACCTGGGCAAGGTGCACAGCCACACCTTCATCGCCAAGATGAACTGGCAGTTTGCCCCCAAGTGGAACCTGATGCTCAAGGGCACCTACGAGACCACCAGCATTGCCAAGATCGAGGACCTGCACAACTACCGCAAGTCGATTGGTTACCTGGGGAGCATCGAGTACTGGCCGATGCCCAAGAAGCTGGACTTCCGCGTGTTCCTCGCCTACCTGGGTCACAGGTACGACTTTAACAAGGCTTGCGGCTTGCAGGACTATAACACCAACCGCGTGGAGCTTGGCTTCATGTACCGCATCAAGTGCTATTGACGCATTCTCATCACGCTGGCCGCGGTACCGGGGCCGCGGCCAGCGTGATGCCAGAAGGGCCGCGGCAGGAGCCGCGGCATAGGGAACACTGACACGCGGCGGGAGATGACAGAAGGGCCGCGGCGGGAGATGCCAGAGGGGCCGCGGCGGGAGCCGCGGCATAGGGAACACTGGCGCGCGGCGCGGGAGGCGATGGCCGCGGCATAGGGGACGCTGACGCGCGGGGGTGATGGGGTGATGACGCGGGGGTTGACGATTGACGGATGGGGCTGCTGTTCTTGTTGTGGAATGGCGGTCTCTGTTGTGTAAAAATGGGGTTTTAATAATTATTTTGAGTTATTATTTTATAATGTGAGGAATTTGGCTTACTTTTGTGGTGAAGTTTAGAAGACATGATGAAATACCTTAGTCTGCCTGACAACGCGACGCGTATCCTCCCTTTCTACTTAGCGATGGAGGAGTATGCTGCACGTATCATTGGAGAGGATGATATCTTCTTCATGTGGCAGGTGGAGCCGACGGTAATCTTTGGTCGCAACCAGCTGATTGCAAGCGAGGTGAACGTGGATTATTGTCGTGAGCATGGCATTGCGTTTTATCGTCGTCGCAGTGGTGGCGGCTGCGTGTATGCCGACAGGGACAACATCATGTTCAGTTACATCACGCGCAGCGACGAGGTTCAGACAACCTTCTCGCGATACACGAGCGCTGTGGCCAGCATGTTGCGGGAGTTGGGGCTGAACGCCACTGCCAGCGACCGCAACGACGTACTGATTGACGGGCGCAAGGTGAGCGGTAACGCGTTCTACCACATTCCGGGTCGCAGTATCGTGCATGGCACGATGCTCTATGACACCAACATGGAGCACATGATGAGCGCCATCACGCCATCGCGCGAGAAGTTGACGAGCAAGGGCGTGCAGTCGGTCAGGAGCCACATCACCACGCTGCGTGAGCACTTGTCGATGGACATTGAGTCCTTCAAGCATCACGTGCGTGAGACCATGTGCGACGGAGCGATTCAACTCACGACCGATGATGTGGCCGAGATTGATCGCCTCACCCTGCCCTATCTGGAGCCAACATTCCTGTGGGGCAATGACCCGCGGTGCGAGCTCACCCGTGGGGGACGCATCGATGGCGTGGGCAGCATCCACCTCAACATGGAGCTGCGCCATGGAGCCCTCCACGACCTGCACCTGACGGGCGATTTCCTGCCCTTGTGCAGCGATGTGCGTGAGGTGTTGCTCGGCAAGTTGCGTGGTGTGAAGCTAGAAGCCAATGACTTGCGCTTGGCCCTCGCCGACAGCGATGCCAGGCAATGGATCTTGAATTTAACAAACGAACAATTAATATCACTACTATTAACCAATTAAAAAAACCATTAAAACCGTGACTGAAGAAATCAAAGTTACCTGTCTGCATGACAGGCACGTGGCGCAAGGCGCTCTCATGTCCCCCTTTGCAGGTTATGACATGCCCATCCAGTATGTAGATATCACTACCGAACACAATGCAGTTCGCCACAAGGTGGGAGTCTTTGACGTGTCTCACATGGGTGAGGTGGAAATCACTGGCCCCGACGCCGCCAAGTTCACCAACTACATTTTCACCAACGACATCAATGCAATTAAGGCTGGTCAGATCCTGTACGGCATGATGCTGTACCCCGACGGTGGAACCGTTGATGACCTGCTGGTTTATCGTGTTGACGATAACGACTACTTCCTCGTGATCAACGCTGCCAACATCGATAAGGATGTAGCATGGATCATGGAACATGCCAAGAACTTCGACGTGAAAGTTGACCACCAGAGCGAGCAGTACGGTCAGATTGCCGTTCAGGGTCCCGAGGCCGAGAAGACCATGGGCGCTGTGCTGGGCATCGACACCACCGACTTAACATTCTACACATTCAAGAAGATGGAATATGACGGCAAGACCATCATCGTGAGCCGTACCGGTTACACTGGTGAGGACGGTTTTGAGGTTTATGCCGATCCCGCTATCATCTGCAAGATGTGGGACAAGCTCATGGAGGCTGGCGTACAGGCTTGTGGACTGGGTTGCCGCGACACCCTGCGTTTTGAGGCTGGTCTGCCCCTGTATGGCGACGAGTTGACCCCTGAGATTTCGCCCATTGCAGCTACCTTTGGCATGTTTGTGAAGCTCGACAAGGAAGGTGGTTTCATTGGTCGCGATGCCTGCGCCCAGCAGAAGGCCGAAGGCACCCCCAAGAAGCTCGTGGGTCTGGAGCTTGAAGGCAAGGCTATTCCCCGCCATGGCTATGAGGTGCTCGACGGCGAGAACGTCGTGGGTTACATCACCACTGGTTATCACAGCATCTCGCTGGACAAGAGCGTAGCATTTGCACTGGTTGACCGTGCCGTTGGCGCCCTGGGCAACACGCTGAATGTTCGCATCCGCAAGAAAGTGTTCCCCGCCACCGTGGTGAAGAAACGCTTCTATACCCCTAATTATAAGAAGTAAGGCTCTAGGCTCTAGGCTTTAGGCTTTAGGCTTTAGGCTTTAGGAGGTATTTTAATAAGAGATTATTATTTAGCAAACAAATATTAACTGATTAATTCTTTATAACACAATGAGTAAGATTATCGACGGACTCTATTACAGCGAGTCACATGAGTATGTAAAGGTAGAAGGCGACTTCGGTTTCATTGGTATCACCGACTATGCTCAGCACGAGCTGGGCAACGTGGTTTATGTTGACATGCCCGAGGTTGACGACGAGGTCACCGCAGGTGAGGACTTTGGCGCAGTAGAGAGCGTGAAGGCCGCCAGCGACCTGATGTCTCCCGTTAGCGGCACCGTTGTCGAGGTCAATGACGCCCTTGAGGACGAGCCCGGCCTGATCAACAAGGATGCCTTTGAGAACTGGATCATCAAGGTGGAACTGAGCGACAAGAGCGAACTCGACAACCTGATGGATGCCGCTGCCTACAAGGCAATGATCGGTGAGTAAATATCAACGATTGCCACGTCACTCATGACATTGACAAAAACATCAAACAACAGAAAATAAAGTTTTTTTAATGAGTTATAAATTTTTTCCGCACACCGACGAAGAGATGAAGGCCATGCTCAACACGGCTGGAGTCAAATCGCTGGATGACCTCTACCAGGATGTGCCCCAGGAGTTGCAGCTCAAGAAAGAATATGAGCTACCTGAGGCCATGAGTGAGATTGAAGTGCGTCGCTTCTTTGACGAGCTGGGCATGGGTAACATCACCATGCGCACCTTCCTGGGAGCAGGCTACTATGACCACTATAGCCCCGCTGTCGTACAGGACATCTTGAAGCGCAGCGAGTTTCTCACCGCTTACACGCCCTATCAGGCCGAGATTTCGCAGGGTACCCTGCAATACATCTTTGAGTATCAGAGCATGATGGCCGAGCTGACAGGCATGGAGGTGTCCAACGCATCCATGTATGACGGCACTACCGCCACTGCCGAGGCCATGATGATGGCCGTTGCCAACGCCAAGAAGCGCAAACGCGTCCTGGTGAGCGAGACCATCAGCCCCTATGTGCTGCGCGTGGTGAAGACCTACGCCAAGTACCAGGGCATCCAGATCGACATGATTCCCGCTGTTGACGGTGTGATGGACCATGCCGCCCTCAAGGTGGAACTCGAGAAGGACGATGTGGCAGGCGTGATCGTTGCCACTCCCAACTTCTATGGCATTCTGGAAGACTACACCGGCGTTGCCGAGATGTGCCACGAGCACAAGGCATTGCTCATCATGAACTGCGTAGCAACCGCGTTGAGTGTTGTCAAGACCCCCGCCGAGTGGGGTGCCGACATTGCAGTGGGTGACGGCCAGAGCCTGGGCATCCCCCTGAACTATGGCGGTCCCTACGTGGGCTTCCTGTGCACGACCAAGAAGCTGATACGCAAGATGCCGGGCCGCATCGTTGGAGCCACCAAGGATGCTGACGGCAAGCGTGCCTTTGTTCTCACCCTTCAAGCACGCGAGCAGCACATCCGCCGCGAGAAGGCCACGAGCAACATCTGCTCCAACCAAAGCCTGATGGCCTTGTATGTGACCATCTATATGGGTCTCATGGGTGCCAAGGGTCTGAAGGAGGTGAACTCCATCAGCTACAGCAATGCCCACTACCTGGCCGACAGTCTGGTGAAGACCGGTCTGTTTGAGATGGCTTATCCCGGCAAGCCATTCCTGAATGAGTTTGCCGTGAAGACCAAGCTCAATATCGACGAGTTGCAGGAATATTGCAACCAGGAATACCTGCAGTGCGGTCTCAAGATTGCCGACGACACCTTGCTGATCGCCGTGACCGAGACCTACAGCCGCGAGGACTGTGATGACCTTGTTGACGCATGTGTAACCTTTAACGATGAAAAGGAGGGCAAGTAAATTATGAATAACACATTTTACGGTAAACTCATATTTGAGTTGTCACAGAATGGCCGTCAGGGTTATTCCCTGCCCGAGAACCAGTGTAAGGAGTACAAGATGAGCGACCTGCCCCAGGTGCTGATGCGTGAAAACGCACCGCTGCTGCCCGAGGTGGATGAGCTGAGCGTAGTGCGCCACTACACCAACATGAGCAACAACAACTTTGGTGTTGACACAGGCTTCTATCCCCTGGGTTCCTGCACCATGAAGTATAATCCCAAGATCAACGAGGAAATCGCTGCCCACCGCGAGTTCACGGGTCTGCACCCGCTGCAGAACCCCGAGACCACCCAGGGCGCCCTCGCAGTCTATTACTTCTTGCAGACCAGCCTGGCCGAGATTTCAGGCTTGAAGGAGTTCACGTTGAACCCCTTTGCTGGCGCTCACGGAGAGTTGACGGGTCTGATGATCATGCGCGGTTACCACATGGAACGTGGTGACATGAAGCGCACCAAGGTCATCATCCCCGACAGCGCTCACGGCACCAATCCTGCCAGCTCGGCAGTGTGCGGCCTCGACGTGGTAGTTGTAAAGAGCCGTCCCGACGGCACTGTGGATGTGGATGACCTGCGTCCCCTGCTCGACGACACCATCGCCGGCATGATGATGACCAACCCCAACACGCTGGGCATCTTTGAGCACAACATCGGTGAGATTGCCAAGGCCGTTCACGATTGCGGCGGCTTGATGTACTATGACGGCGCCAACCTCAACCCCATGCTGGGCAAGGTGCGTCCCGGTGACATCGGCTTTGACATCATGCACATCAACCTGCACAAGACCTTCTCGACACCTCACGGTGGCGGTGGTCCTGGCAGCGGTCCCGTGGGCGTGCGCGAGGGTCTGGAGCACCTGCTTCCCAATCCCCGTGTCGTGAAGGTGGAGACCGAGGACTATGACTACTTCAAGCTCGAGTGCAGCGACAAGTCCATTGGCAGCATCAGCGGTCACCTGGGCAACTTCGGCGTGATGATGCGCGCCCTGGCCTACATCCTGACCTTGGGTCACAATCAGCTCAAGTGGGTGGGCCCGCTGGCCACGCTCAACGCCAACTACATCAAGGAATCGTTGAAGGACGTGTATGAGCTGCCCATCGGCGGCGTGTGCAAGCACGAGTTTGTCTTTGACGGTCTGAAGGACAAGTCCACTGGTGTCACCACGCTTGACGTGGCCAAGCGCCTGCTGGACTATGGTTTCCATGCTCCCACGATCTACTTCCCCTTGCTGTTCCACGAGGCCCTCATGATCGAGCCCACCGAGAACGAGAGCAAGCAGACCCTGGACGAGTTCATCCGCATCATGCGTGTCATCGCCCAGGAGGCCAAGGACGATCCCGAGATGGTAAAGACCGCTCCTCACAACACGCCCGTGCGTCGTCTGGACGACACCCAGGCCGCATTGCATCCCATCGTGACCTGGCGCGAGCTCGTTGCTGACAACCAGTAAACACCGACAGCCGAAACAACTCACGCTAAGTCGCTAAGACGCTAGGTTTTATTTTTAATTATTCCTTAGCGGCTTTGTGGCTTAGCGTGAGAGTTTGTTAAAATTTTAATATTGACATCATTCATTAGGAATCATTATGTTTGACATTATTATTATAGGTGCCGGTCCTGGCGGATATGAGACCGCTGCCGATGCCGCTGCTCATGGTTTGACCGTCGCCATCGTCGAGAAGGACCAGATGGGAGGCACATGCCTGAACCGCGGTTGCATTCCCACCAAGGCCATGTGCCGCAATGCCGAGGTTGTCAACCTGATGCGCGAGGCCGAGGTGTGGGGCGTTAAGACCGGAGAGATGGCCTTTGACTACGCACCCGTGTTTGAACGCAAGGAAGCTGTTGTCAAGCAGTTGCGCGAGGGCGTGGAGACCCTGATGGGTGCTCCCGGCATCACTGCCATCAAGGGCGAAGCCATCCTCAAGGACGCCAATACCGTCGTTGTCAACGGTGAGGAATACAGTGCCAAGAACATCATTATCGCTACCGGTTCGGCTCCGCGTGGCTTGCCCATCGAGGGCGCCGACCTGGCGATGACCAGCGACGACATCCTGGCGATGGAAACGCTGCCCCAGAGCCTGTGCATCGTGGGTGGCGGTGTCATCGGCATGGAGTTTGCCGCCGTGTTCAGCACATTTGGTGTCGAGGTGACCGTCATCGAGTATTGCAAGGAGATTCTGCCCCCGTTTGACAAGGACGTGGCCAAGCGCCTGAAGACCGTCCTGAGCAAGCGTGGCATCAAGATCATCACCAGCGCCGCCGTCAATGGCATCAGCCAGAGCGAGGACGGCTATACCGTATCCTACGAGCTCAAGGGCAAGGCCCAGAGCGTGAGTGCCGAGAAGGTGCTCATGTCGGTTGGCCGCCAGCCAGTGCTGCCTCAAGGTCTTGACGCAGTGGGCGTTACCGTTGGCCGTCGCGGCATCGAGGTGGATGACAACATGATGACCAACGTCAAGGGCGTGTATGCCATTGGCGACGTGAACGGTCGCATGATGCTCGCCCACGCTGCCAGCGCACAGGGCCAGCGCGCCCTGCACGCCATCATGGGCAAGGCCGACAACATCAAGCTCGACATTGTTCCCAGCGCCGTGTTCACCGTGCCCGAGTTGGCCATGGTGGGTCTCACCGAGGAGCAGTGCGCCGAGCGCGGCATGGACGTGACGGTAAAGAAGGCTTTCTTCCGCAGCAACGGCAAGGCTGTTGCCATGAACGAGACCGACGGCCTGCTGAAGATGATTGTCGATAACGAGACACGCCAGATTGTGGGTTGCCACATCTGTGGCGCTCATGCAGCCGACCTCATCCAGGAAGTTGTCACCGCGATGAACGCTGGAGCCACCATCGATTTGCTCACCAGCAGCATCCATGGTCATCCCACCCTGAGCGAGGTAACCCTCACAGCTGCCCGCCAGTTCTAAACCCTCATGTGAGTGTTGCCCAACTAACGACACGTGATTCAATCGCCCATGCGGGCGAGTTCAGCAACACCCACCTACCCAAACACGCCACCCGCATCGATGACCATTGATGCGGATGGCGCGTTACTTGAAAACCAGATGTCAATCATCTACCTACCCCATACTTCTCCGACACATTAATTAATTAACCTAACATCTTATAGCTATAGACTATGACCAAAATTTTCAGACCATTATCGGCTGCGCTCCTCGCAGCAGCTACCATCATGCCTGCACTGGGCAACGTGACGTTCACCGTGTTTGGCGAGACGCATTTGAGCAACACCATCCCCATCAACAATGTCTATCTTGACGAGGCGGGCACCAGGACACAGGTCATGTATCCAGCCAGCAGCTTGTCACAGATGACGGGCGAGGTCATCAACTCGATGACCTTCTATGCCGATGGCCCCATCACAGTGAGCGGCGGCAGCATCCAGGTGTCGCTGGGCGAGACCGACAAGTCAACCTACACCGACCTCAAGTATGTCGAGGAGATGACTCCAGTGGCAACGATCACGATGGTCGAAGGGACCAGCGAGATCAAGATTGTGTTCGATACCCCCTACTACTATAAGGGCGGCAACCTCGTGTTTGAAACCATCATCAACGAGGTAGCATCCGATTACTGCTATGTCGGCTACCTGGGTGAACGACCTGAGAATTACAACGCCTTTACTCGTGGCGAGCTCAACAAGTTCTTGCCCAAGACCACATTTGACTACGGCACGTCTGATGACTATAGTGCCAAGGTGTTGCCCTTTGAGTTGAATTTCAAGACCATCCGCGCCAACCGCGAGAACGTCCAGACCGTTGTTGTCTCCAATACCGGCCTTGAAGCGTTCTCCCCCACATTTAGCGCCGATGCTCCCTTCATTGCCCATACGCCCAACGCGGTGATTCCCGCTGGCGGTACGCTTGAGGTGCCTGTGACCTTTGCCCCGACGGCAGCCGGCGACTATACTGGCACGCTCAGCGTGGACTGTGGTGAAGCCGGCATCCACCAGGTGATCCTGCACGGCACCGCACTGGAGGCCGCCACCGACGTGATGGTTGGCGACAGTACCGACTATGCCAGCTATGTTCCCATCTATGGTGCCGACATCGACATCGTGGGCACCCAGGGCCAGATCATCTATCCCGAGCGCATGTTGCGCGACCTAGTGGGAAGCCAGATCGTTGGCCTGCACTTCCACGTGATGGATCAAGTGCAAATGGACGGGGGCGTGATTCAGCTCTCGCTCAAGGTGGTGAATGACGAAGCCTTTGCATCAGCTGAATTGATGACCGACTTGACACCCGTTGCTACCACGAGTCCTGTGCTGAACAGCGATGAGTTTGTATTCTACTTTGACGAGCCTTTTGAGTACAATGGCGGAAATTTGCTCGTGGATTGCATCGTCACCGAAGCCGGCACAACCAATTATAACCAAACCCACTTCTACGGCACGCCGACCGAGTATCCTTGTGCCGCATATAACAGCATGTGGTACAGCGGATTTGACACAGAGCTTGTCCCCTTCATGCCTACTGCCACCTTTGCCTACCAGAAGGCTCAGGCCCTGCGTGGTGATGCCAATCAAGACGGCCATGTCGATATTGCCGACATTACAAGCCTGATCGACATGCTGCTGACCAGCGCCGAGGCATCATCTACAGCCGACTGCGACCTCAATGGCAGCATCGACATCAGCGATGCAACAGCATTGATCGACTACCTGCTGACCGGAAGCTGGAATTAATCCCCATCAGGAAACTATTCCAAATCGTAGAGACGGGGCAACCGCACCAAAGTTAACATTTACTCATTAGCAGTCAAAATGATTATTTGACGCCCAAAGGGGTTGTGTCATAATTACATCTGAAACCTTTGATCAAGCTTCGCTTGAAAACCATCAGCTCAACGACGCCAAATCAAACAAAATTATAAATAAAATTATTATAAAAATTTATTTTGTTTAATTTTTATACAAATTTTGTTTAATTTCTCGGCCCTCAGGCCGATTAAAAAACAAGTGGGTGAATTATGACACACCACCCTCGGGGTGTTCCACATCAATTTTTGTTAATTTTGGTGAGGTGGCCCTGTTTCATCCGTCAATTGCTCGCAATAGTAAAAACTAATTCGTAACTTTGCAGGTTGATATGGAATATAGACTGCATAGTGAATATGAGCCGACGGGGGACCAGCCGCAGGCGATTGCCGAGTTGGCTGGCGGCGTGAACGACGGTGTGCCATACCAGACGCTGCTGGGCGTGACGGGATCGGGCAAGACGTTCACGATGGCCAATGTAATAGCCCGCACTGGGCGCCCCACCCTGGTCTTGTCGCACAACAAGACGCTGGCGGCACAGCTGTATGCCGAGTTCAAGAGTTTTTTCCCCGAGAACGCGGTGCATTACTTTGTGTCCTACTATGACTACTATCAGCCTGAGGCTTATATTCCCTCGACCGACAAGTATATCGAGAAAGACCTCGCCATCAACGACGAGATTGAGCGGTTGAGGCTCTCGACCGTGACGGCCCTGCTGAGCGGTCGCCGCGACATCGTGGTGGTGTCGAGCGTGTCGTGCCTGTATGGTATGGGCAACCCCGAGGATATCACCGCCAATGCCATTGAGCTGAAAGTGGGAGACCAGATAGGTCGTGACGACCTGTTGCGCCGCCTGGTGGATGCCCTGTACTCCCGCAGCGACACCGAACTGAGGATGGGCACTTTCCGCGTCAAGGGCGACACGGTTGACGTGTTCCTGAGCGATGAGGACATCATGCTGCGGGTCATCTTTTGGGGCAACGAGATTGAACGCATCCAGGTGCTCGACAGCGAGACACAGATGCCCACCGAGGACGTCGAGGGCTTCAAGATTTTCCCGGCCAACATCTTTGTTACCACCAAGGAGCGCATGAAAGCCGCCATGGGACAGATTGACCTGGACCGCGAGAACCAGGTGGCCGCCTTTGCCCGCGAGAACCGCTTTGCCGAGGCCAAGCGTCTGAACGAGCGCGTGACCTACGACATGGAGATGATGCGTGAGGTGGGCTACTGTTCTGGCATTGAGAATTATAGCCGCTACTTTGATGGCCGCAGGCCAGGCATGAGGCCTTTCTGCCTGCTGGACTATTTCCCCGACGACTTCCTGACCATCATCGACGAGAGCCACGTGACCGTGCCCCAGATACGCGCCATGTATGGCGGCGACCAGTCGCGCAAGACCAACCTGGTGCACTATGGCTTCCGCCTGGAGGCAGCGCTGGATAACAGGCCGTTGAGGTTTGAGGAATTTGAGCAGTTGACCCATCAGACCATCTATGTGAGCGCCACGCCAGCCGACTACGAGCTGAACAAGAGCGAAGGCATCATCACCGAGCAGCTCATCCGCCCGACGGGCCTGCTTGACCCGCAAATTATTGTACGTCCCTCCCAGGGTCAGGTCGATGACCTGGTTGAAGAGATACAGCTGCGCATCGAGCGCGGTGAGCGCACCCTCGTTACCACCCTGACCAAGCGCATGGCCGAGGAGTTGAGCGACTACCTCAAGAAGCTGGACATCCGCACCGCCTATATGCACAGCGATGTAGAGACGATGGAACGCATCGAGATCATCGATAACCTGCGTGCCGGTGCTATTGATGTGCTCGTGGGTGTGAACCTGCTGCGCGAGGGCCTTGACTTGCCCGAGGTGTCGCTGGTTGCCATCCTGGATGCTAACAAGGAAGGTTTCCTGCGCAGCCGCCGCTCGTTGACGCAGACGGCAGGCCGTGCCGCCCGCAACCTGAACGGCACGGTCATCATGTATGCCGACAACATCACCGACTCGATGCGCCAAACCATCGACGAGACCGAGCGCCGCCGCACGTTACAACTCAAGTATAACGAGGAGCATGGTATCACTCCCACCGCCATCATCAAGGCAAGAACGGCTATCATCGGCCAAGACACCGACATGCGTCACCCGACGACACCCAGTCGCCACAATCAAGGTGCGATGCCATCGGCTGGCACACCGGCAACCCACATGCGCTATACCGATGAGTTTGACAGCAGCGCTGGCGTTGCTGCCGATCCTGTAGTCGCCTACATGAGTGGCAAGGACATGCAGGCCGCCATCGACCGTCTCAAGACCCAGATGATTGAAGCCGCCAAGCGTATGGACTTCCTCGAAGCCGCACAGTATCGCGACGAGATCCTGAAACTGGAGGAGATGGTGAAGGAGAGGATTTAGGCGTTAGGTTTTAGGTTTTAGGTTTTAGGCTTTAGGTTTTAGGGTTTAGGGTTTAGGCTTTTTTAGAGATATTGAAGGGAAATGCTACTATGAGGCAGGATAAGGGACATAGTGACCACCGGATCAAGGGGCAGTGGTTGCCCACGACAAGGAAGGAGATGGAGCACCTGGGCTGGGAACAGGCCGATGTGATCCTCTTTACTGGCGATGCCTATATCGACCACCCGTCGATGGGCACTGCCGTCATTGGCCGTGTGCTGGAATCCCATGGTTACAAGGTGGCTATCGTTCCCCAACCCAACTGGCGGGACGACCTGCGTGACTTCAAGAAGCTGGGGAGACCACGGCTGTTCTTTGGCGTATCGGCTGGCGCAATGGACTCGATGGTGAACCACTACACCGCGGCACGGCGCAAGCGCAGTGACGATGCCTATACCCCCGATGGACGTGCGGGAGCGCGCCCCGACTACCCCACCATTGTGTATTGTGACATCCTCAAGCGGCTATTCCCCGATGTACCCGTTGTGGCTGGCGGCATTGAGGTGTCACTCAGGCGGTTGGCCCACTATGACTACTGGCAAGACAAGCTGCGTCCCTCCATCCTCATGGATTGCCATGCCGACCTGCTGGTGTATGGCATGGGAGAACTGCCCAATATCGCTATCGCCGAAGCCCTGGCCGCTGGTAAGCGCATCGAGGAGTTGACCGATATACCCCAAACGGTGGTTCGACGGCCATTGAGCGAATTGCCCGCCACTAGCACCGAAAGCGATGTGGTGTTGCACCCCTACGAGGAATGCCTGAAATCCAAGAAGGCCCATGCCGAGAACTTCAAGGTCATCGAGGTGGAGAGCAACCTGTGGCACGGGCACAACGTGTGGCAAGCCACGGGCGATATCGCGGTGAAGGTGAACCGCACCAACCCACCGATGACGACCGAGCAGATAGATGCCTCGTTTGACCTGCCATATACCCGCCTGCCCCACCCTCGCTATCAGGGCAAGCGCATTCCCGCCTACGAGATGATCCGCCACTCGGTGTGCATGCACCGCGGCTGTTTTGGCGGTTGCGCCTTTTGCACCATCAGCGCCCATCAGGGCAAGTTCATCGCCTCGCGCAGCAAGGAATCCATCCTGCGCGAAGTGAAACAGGTGGTGCAGATGGAGGATTTCAAGGGCTACATCAGCGACCTGGGTGGCCCCAGTGCCAACATGTACGGGATGCACGGCAAGGATCTGGAGCGATGCCAGCGTTGCCAGCGCCCGTCATGCCTGCATCCCCAGCCGTGTGGCAACCTCAATACTGACCATAGCCAGTTACTTGACATCTATCATGCTGTGGACGCCCTGCCCGAGGTGAAGAAATCGTTTATTGGCAGCGGTGTGCGCTACGACTTGTCGATGCACCGCACGGGAGACCCCCGTGTGGACAAGGTCAATGCCCAGTACAACGAGGAGCTCATCCGCTACCATGTGTCGGGCCGGTTGAAGGTCGCCCCCGAGCACACCAGCGACACCGTGTTGATGCTGATGCGCAAGCCGTCATTTGAACTGTTCCGCCGCTTTAAGGCACTGTTTGATCGCGTGAATGTGAAGTACCACCTGCGACAACAACTGATTCCTTACTTCATCTCGTCACACCCCGGTTGTCACGAGGCTGACATGGCCGAACTTGCCGCCATCACCAAGGAGTTGGACTTCAGGCTGGAACAAGTGCAGGACTTCACACCCACACCCATGACCGTCTCGACCGAGACCTACTACACGGGATTTCATCCTTACACGATGAAACATGTCTTTTGCGCCAAGACCCCGCAGGAAAAGCAGGCCCAACGGTTATTCTTCTTCTGGTATGACCGCAAGAACCGCGCTGCCATTACCAAGGCGCTGAAACGCATTCACCGCAATGACTTGTTGCAGAGGTTGTATTAGGTGTTAGGTGATATTTTAATGATTATGAGAAGGATTGTTGTTTATTGGGTCGTTACAATGATGTTGGGGGGCTGCTTGATGGCTCACGCTGGGGATGATGGGTTGCGTCGTGCGACCGATGTGCTGTGCCTGTTGCCTGATGCTACCGCACTGGGAGTCACTCTGGCCAAGCATGACACCGAGGGCCTGAAACAGCTGGGGTTGAGCACCGCGACCTGCCTTGCCGTGAATTACGGGCTGGAACTGTGCATCCGCAAGGACCGTCCTGACGGCAGCGGGCACCATGCCTTTCCCAGTACCCACACGGCAGTAGCCTTTAACGGCTCGACCTACCTGATGAAACGTTACGGCTGGAAATGGGGTGTCCCCGCATACGTTGTGTCAAGTTTTGTGGCCTGGGGACGTGTACACACCAAGCGCCATGACTGGTGGGATGTGCTGGGTGGAGCCGCGATAGGAGCCGGCAGTGCATTTATCTTCACGAGACCGTTTATCAAGGATGTAGATGTAGCAATAAGCCCGACCACCTTTGGTGACCGGGCCTATGGATTGACCGCTACAATACAGTTCTAAAAAGCCTCAGAAATTCATATTCCAGCGTCCGTATTATTGCAGGATCATGTCGATGACGGCATTGATGTCGGCAATGTTAACCTCGCTGTCACCGTTCACGTCGGCTACCGGTTGTTCCTCACCCGACAAGATCATGTCGATCAGCGCATTGATGTCGGCGATATTGATTTCTTGATCACCGTTCACATCTCCAGTCATCGTCTCTTGATAGAATGAGAACACCTCGGCATTGTTGACAAACAGGTCGGTGAAGCCATTAACCGCATTGGACAAGGGACGGCTAACGAAAGCCACGGCACGCATGTTCTTCCAATTCCAGCTGCTGGGAATTGTTGTGGTATAGACATTCTCATAGTGATCGCCCGTGATATTGAGCGGGTTGCCCAGAGCCGAGCCCAGAGCCTTGCGGAACACACCATTGTGCATATAATTGGGTTCCCATGTGCCCTGATTGAGCTGAGAAGCGACAAGGCTATCCTGAATCAAGTAAACCGTGAGCCTGGAGTCCTCGCCCAGCATGAGGTTGAAGTCGGGCGAGATACCGCCGCTCACCTTTACCGTCGCCTGACGGGTTTCCTCATTGAATTGGCACTCACCCTTGATCTGTACAAACGTGGGCAGAGCTTCACTGACATAATCAAAGAATTCGCCCAAGGCATCGGCTGCCATCTGGTGATATTCCTCATAGTAACCCAGACTAGAGACGATTGTAGTGGGAGAATCCCAACCCGTCGAGCGGTCGAATGCACCCGAGGGATAGCTTACCGATCCACCGGTGAGATAGGACATGATCGTATCGCACTGGTTGTTCTTAAAGGGATCCACACCGCCCAGATTGCCGTGGATGCCGACCCAAATGACATCCTTGCGCTGCGAGGTGAGCACCTTGAGCATCGAGTTGCCCAGCGGACACCAGGTGCAATAGGTCGAGGTGAGTTGCTCGACCAGGTGTTTCTGGCGGGGGAAGCCTTGCCGGTAGGCCTTGAAAGCATGTTCAAACGTGGGCATGTTCTCAAGCGCCACTCCATCCACCTCAACCACCTGGACCGACAACACATGGTCGCCAGACTCCAGTCCATCGGTAGGCGCACCAGCCAGCAGGGTATAGTAATCGCCGCTGAAGGCATCGGCATTGGTTGCCGTACCCACGGGCTGACCGTCGATCATCATATTCACGGTGAGTTTTCCCGATTCGACAGTCTTGGTGCCCTTGTTCTTGACTTCGAGGGCAAAAGGCAAGTCTTCACCAATCTGGACATAATCATTGGACCGCAGGTTGTAGGTGGAAATGCTGTATTCAGGAAAATCCTCTTTCTCTACAATGCACTGCACACTCAGGTTGCCGTTATCGGTGAGGCCCAGTTCCCTCCATCGTGCCGATGTACCCACCTTTTTATAGGTATAGGTGTCATAGGGCTTACCCACCTTGACAAATGACAGGGGACTGGCATCGGCTATCTGCCTGAAATAGAAGCCCACCAGCAGTTTCTCGTCGGCATTGAGATTGATCTCGTAGGGTGTCTCAAGTTCTACCGTATTCCATCCAGCGGCATTCACATCGCAGAGCCACTCAGACTTATCGCCATACTTGCCATTGGCCTTCACGGGAATGACAAAGACCCTGGTAACCTCGGCAGGCTGGACAAGTCCCACGCGAATGGCAACAATCTTGCCCCCCTGGAACACATCCAGTTCATCGGGTTCCATCATGATGGCAACGGGTTGCAGACCCGCACTCAGCATGGCATAGCCCTGGTCAGCGATGCTGTCGCTGCTGTAATGTCCCATCAACTTTTGATGAGCGGGCAGGTCGATTCTTGCCGCCGGGGTGAGATGCGGGTTGAAGCCCCAGCGGGGCTGTGCGTTAGTAAAACTCAACAGGCTGCCGATTTGAGCCTGTGTCAACAATGGCAGCAGCATGGCCACTACCATCACAAGTAATGTTCTTCTCATACTATGTATTTTTAATCATTGGTTTAGTTTACTTCAAGATCAGGTCGATTACCGAATTGACATCAGCGATGTTGACTTCTCCATCCTGGTTAACGTCGGCACTAGCCTGGTAGGTAGCATTCAGGATGATATCGATCAACGCATTGATGTCGGCAATGTTGATCTCACCATCACCATTCACATCCACAATGACGGGGCCGGGGCCAGGCTCGTCACCCTTGATAAACTTCAAGGTGATGGCGGGTCCGTCGGCCTTGTGCACATAGCTGAAGTTGGGGAAGGAACCTGTCTTCTCCAGAATCTCAAGCGAAACATTCACCAGGCACACGCCATCGGCGACAGGGAACCACTCGGACTGCAGGTCCTGCAAGTCCATCATCAACTGGCCGGCAGCTGTTTCATACACACCCACCTGTTCCTGGGTATTGCATGTGATCGGGAAGCATATCTGGAAAGAGCCGTTATCGATGCGCTCGATGCTGTAATGCACCTTGATAAAATCGTTGGCGGTGCCTTCCATGTTGAACACATAGAGTCCCGAATTGATGAACTCACGTCCATCGCCACCCATTTCCACGACATCGCGGACGATGGTGGATCCGTGCTCGATAATTTCTCCATCCTCGTCCACAAACAAGAAGCTCTCGTCAATTTCCTGAGCCTGCAATGATCCAGCGACCATCGACAGGCAAAGCATCAAAAAAGTAATCGTTTTCTTCATTATTATAAGTTTTTAAGATTAATTGATCAATTTGGTCTTGGTCACCTGTTTGACGCCATCGTCGTCATAGAGGAAAGTGACAATCGCACAATTCTCGGGCACCCATGCGGGATCCATCGCGAGGTCATAGGTCCTGGTCACCACCTGGCCGTGTTCCACAGTCATGGCATCGCCCCAGGGGTCGTTGATGCTGGCGCGCAGCACATGCATGTGGTTGTAATGCTCGTTGATCGTCCCGTCAGGCATATACTGGAAATCGTCGATACTGTCCTCGACCAGCCACACCTGCAACTTGCCCGCCACTTGGACAGAGTCCATGCCGATGGTCTGCACCTCGACCGAGAGCTTATCGCGCCCGTCGTTGAGCTTTGGGGTTGTCACAAAGGCTACCGAAGCCTTGGAATTGGTCAGCTCATAGTTCACGCCAGCGCCCCAATCGGTGTAACTGAACGGCATGGGGCCAAACAGCCTATCGATCAGCCCGACGGGTTGTGCCGACAGGTTCCAGCGAGTGAAATACTGATCACCCACCTCGGTATAAAGCGGTGAAGGGGTCCCCTTCTGCTTGGAGAACGGCCCCGAGTGGATGGCCACGGCGATAACAACCGAGTCACCATACTCCTCAACGAGACGCTCTATCTCCTGAGTGGCCCGCGGACAGTTCACACAATACTGGCCCGTGTAATCCTCGATGAGAACCGCACGCCCCACCTCGGGAGGCTCCACATAGGTCAAACGGTCGTTAACCCCCACTTCGTCACAAGCGGCTAACAGTAGCGCAATGCCTGTCAATAATATCAAACGTATTTTTCTCATCGCTTAGAAATTGTAATTATAGGATAATGTGAAACCCTTGGTGGCAGGAACCCATCGGCACACACCCCCCGAGCAGTTGAATCCCGCGTCGGTCTTGCCATAGCCAGCCTGAATGCGGTGTGACTTGAGATTATAGGTAGCAAGGAACTGATAGTAATGAATACCCGTCTCACCACAATTCCACGTGTCGCTGACGGTAAACATCCAGTGGGGAGCCCATGACAACTCAGCCAAGCCAAAAGCCCAGTCCCCGTCATCACCCTTGCAGAACTGATATTGCAACTCACAGCGCAGGGTCAGTTTGTGGGAGAAACGGTATTTGCCATCGGCAATCAGGATATTGCTCTTAATCATGCCCCCATGTCCCTCGATGACAGTCATATTGTAATGCTGGTTCATGTACATGAAAATCAAGGAGAAGTCACGTGTAAAGCGTTTCTCGATCTGTACATCGATATCTTGATAATAGGTCTCGTCACCCATGTCAAAGAATCTGGACTTGTAGCCATCGCTACCCATCAAGCGTCCCTCGGCCACAGGATTCTTGATCCCGTCCCGAGCGATACCGCGCACATGTGAGATGTTGAGTTTCAACTTAGTGCCATACTTGCCGCCCAACGTGGTTTCCTTCTTGAACGAGTAGCCAAACTCACCCTGGAAGGCCCACTCGCCCTCGGGCTGGGTGGCATAGGGGTACTGTGCTGCCAGAGCATAGGTCTGGTCATGGGTGAAAGCAGGCAGGTGATTGATGAAACTGGAAGTTCCGTTCATGCTGCGACGGCTGCGGAACGACATGCCCTGGCTGCGCTTGGCCTGTAGCAATGCGCTCATTCCCTTGCGGGAATAGGACATACTGATCATCGCCACGTTGCCCTTGCCATAATGATAACCATTGTCAAAGGATGGGTCTTGGGACTTCTGGGCATACTCGGCAAGGACAGAGAATCCCTTGTGTGTCAAGTTGATGCGTGCATCCCATGCGTTGACATACTTGGGCAGATTCAGCTTGTGGGTGGCATCGAGAAAGATGGCATCATCATCGGCACTCTCATGCTTGTTGACCCACGATCCACCCAGCGTGATGTGCATGTCATGAGCCTCAAGCGACTTGAAAAACCGATCAAGCCCCAGTTCCAGGTCCACACCACTCACCAGGGCGCTGTTGTGATGCCAATAGCGACGCTGCTTGCCCGTCAGGGCCTTGAGTATCACACCATCGACAGGCTTGTAATTGAGACGTGCTCCACGCAGGGCGTTATCCACACCTAGCGAGCGTTCCTCGTAGGTGCGCAGCACGAATCCCGATCCAAACTGCTCGTAATAGTCACCTGCTGTGAGTTCCACATTCTTGTAATGCCCCTTGACATAGAAGTGAGGCACGCCCCAGCCCTTGAAGTCGGGCTCATAGCCAGGCAGCGGATACTTGAGAAACTCAAAGCGGGCTCCAGCGTCCACCCACTTGCTACCCAGGTTCAAGTCGAGATAGGTGTTGGTGAGCACCTTGTCATCGCTATGCTGGGTACCGATTTTCTCGTCATCCTGCGGGATGAGGATATCGCTCTGCACACTACCGCTCACTGTGATCTGGGCCAGAGCGGGGAATGCTGCCAGTGACATTACCAGCAGCACAAGACGTATTAGATTGCTATGATTCATTATTGGTCTCGGTGAGAGGGATTACTGGGCAAGAAGTTTACGCACTTCCTCGATCAATTCGTTCTCGGCACCATCGGTATAGCCGCTGTGCTTGCTCGCAATGTTGCCTTTGCCATCTACCACAACGACAAACGGGATCATCTGGCCACCGAGGGCTTTGAGCAGCTCACTGTTGGTATCGAGCAGCACTTCATATTCCCACTCGTTTTGATCCACCAGAGGCTTCACCTTGTTGATGTTTTGTGCCTGATCGATGCTCACGGCATAAATCTTGACTCCCGTCTCCTCCTTCCAGTCGTCATAAACCTCGGCAATGGCCGACAACTCACGGTTGCAGGGCTTGCACCAGGTGGCAAAGAAGTCGATGATAAACGGCTTGCCGTCGTTGTTCAATGTCTCACTCTGCACTGTTGTGCCGTCAATAGTCTTAAGCGTGACCGCGGGTAATTGAGCCTGAGCCATAAGTGCCATCACGAGGGCAGTCAATGTAACAAATAACTTTTTCATCATATCTACTTAAATTTTTAGTGATTTCATCATCTACAGCCTGCAAAGATAAACAATAATACAAAATGCGGCAAAAAAAGAACAAAAAAAAACACTCAAGCCCCAATAAAAACAAATCAAAGCACAGTGAAAAAGTACAGGCCTTGCCCACCACAACAAATGGGGGCAAGGCCTGAGTAGAAAGTATCAATTACTCGGCTTGGAGAAAAATGCGTTACTTGCGCACCTTGCGAGTGGTGATGTTGCCGTTGGCATCGGTGGAGCGAACGATATAAACACCGCTCTCCATCTCATTGACACGCTTGCCATCGAGGGTGAATACCTCGACCGAAACGGGCTGTCCAGCAACGACATCCTGAACCGACGACGAAGGCGTGGGCTCGTCACCAGCAATGTCAACACACATCACAAACATGCCGCTCGAACCGGGAATCACATTCCAGTTGTCGTCATACTGCTCTTCCTGGGTGAAGAAGATGTAGGCATATTTCTCATCATAAGCAACCGAGAAGCCGCTTGACTTGAATTCGTCCTCGCCAATCTGCTTTCTCCACACCTCTACGCCGAGTTCATCGAGCTTAACAACCATAAACTTGGCACCATTCCAGCTCGTGCTGTTGCCATAGAGGAGAACCCATCCATTCTCCTGCGGGATGACCTTGACGGGAGTGAAGCCCCACATGTCATTCTCGTCCAGCGAGCGACCCAGAGCCGACTCGTCGGGCCAGCAGTAACCACCAGCAGCATCTAACACGTTGACATTCATGAAGAAGTTGCCAAAGTCGTATTCCCATGCCACAAATGCCATATCATCCTTGACGCCAATGGCTGCGGTACCCGCATCGCCATCGATGCTGCCATTGCAGCTAGGCGCCTCGGCAAGGAATGCGCCCTCTGGGGTCAGGTAATTGAGCACCTGATATCCAGTGAAGCTTTCCAGCACCCTATAGGAGAGGAACAAGCCACCCTCGTCATCGGTTTGTGCGATAGGGGTGGGCACATAACGACCGTTGGAGATCACCCTTTCCTCGATAGTGATGGGCTCGTCCCACATGCCAACAAGGTCCTCGTCCAGCCTCATCGCGTCAAAGCCGAGGTTGGCATTCTCATAGACGCAATACAGTGAACCATCGGGAGCAGGACGGGTGACAAGCATTCTGCAAGCGATGGCGGTGGGCATCGTGGGAGCTACGGTGCCGTCATCATTGACGCGGATCACCTCCCAGTGGGTCGTGTAGTTGGGATACTCGACATGAGATACAGCTACATAGATGTTCTCGCCACTAACACAGATTTGCGGAGCGACGTCCTCGGCCATATAAGCCTCTTGATCGAGCATCCAAGAGGAGAACAAGATACCGTCGGGATCCCACACGGGCTCACCCTGCTGGTTGTAACGATAGAGGTACACCTCGGTCACCTCGCCATCGCCAGCATCATTGCGGGAATCGTTGTAAGCCAGAAGGATGTCCCCATTGTCGGCCATCGCCAACGAATAGTCGGTTGTCCATGATCTGGTGGCCTTGTCACACACCACAATGCCCTCATCACCAAACTGGGGATTGCCAGCAGCATCAAACAGTTGCAAGTGCAAGGTGTAGGAGAACACTTCGTTAACACGCTCGGGTCGCAACCAGCTGAGGATGATTTTTCCATCATCGGTGTGGATGGTCTTCATCTGCACTTGCCCTTCGGCTCCTTCCTTGTCGAGGCGTGTTGCCTCGGTGTCACTAGGTTGCCAACCTGCCATCATTGTGCCAAAGGCAAATATGGCCATTGCCACAAGAGTAAAAATCTTCTTCATACACTTGAATTTTAAAAAATTATTATTAAGAAAATAAACACAGTCCAGTTGATCGAAACTTGTTGAGTCGGCATGTATAAGGTGTGTACAGGGTTTCGCATAACGCCCCCACAAAGCTACAAACTCCAAGTCAAGTGGCAAAAATACTTCATTTCTTTAATACAATAAAGAAAAAAAACAAAAAAAAATTGCACCCCGCTTCATTTTCCTACCGAAATTGCGGGGTGCGGACTACATGCTCATCATGAGCTACCATCTATTACCGGCATCAATCTATTAATAATATAATAGTACGTTTATAAGAGTTGTTAGTTGTTAGTTATTAGTTATTAGTTATTAGTTATTAGTTATTAGTTATTAGTTTCTAGTTGTTAGTTTCTAGTTGTTAGTTGTTAGTTTCTAGTTGTTAGTTTCTAGTCCCTAGTTGGCATCCGCAAACACCTAAAGCCTAAAACCTAAAGCCTAAAACCTAAAAGGCCTAAAAAGCCTTAACGGTGGTTCTTGTCGCGGTAAGGCTGGATCTTGCCTCGCATGGTGATATTGGTTCCTCCTGTGATCTCGGCAATGGCATAATTGCTGTTGTGGAAGAGGGTGATGTACACCTGGGCATTGACCTTGGAGCTGACCACGTTAAACTGCATGAACACGTCGCCATTGTCGGCATAGGTGATGCGTTTATCCCTGACTTCTCCCTTTCCGGTCCAGCCTCCCAGACCATTGATGCCAGGCGATCCCGTGTTCAGGGCAAACTGGATAATGCCATCGGTGTTCTGGACAAGAATGAAGTTGGACTGCTCGTTGATGCCATAGTGGCGGTAGGAGTTGCGTCCGATCTGGATGTTCTCGGCCAGCAGAACAAAGTAACCGCGGCGCAGGGAATTGGCAGCCTTGGCAAAGGCCACATCATCGTTGAGTTCGCGCAACTTTTTCTCGCGTTCTTTTATTTCCTGCTTGGTTTCCTTGACGGGCTCAGCGGGATTAATCACCTGTAACTCAACCTCATTGGTTTCTATATCGATTTCGGGATTGGTCTGAGCCGCAGCGTTCAAGGATGCGACCAGCGCCACCGTGATTGCTATAAGGATATTCTTCATAGTTCTATAGGGATTAAAATGATTATTGTTTTGTCATTTAGACACGCTTGTTGAAAAAATGTTTAATTTTGCGATAAAAAAAATCAAAAAAACCGAAAAGGCGTTTGGTTTAGGCTTTAGGTTTTAGGCGTTTGGTTTAGGCTTTAGGCTTTAGGCGTTAGGTTTTAGGTTTTAGGTTTTAGGCTTTAGGCTTTAGGTTTTAGGTTTTAGGCGTTAGGCGTTTGCGGATGCCAACCAGCAACTAGGGACTAGAAACTAGAAACAAAAAAATGAAAAATGATAATGGAAAGGAAAATCAATTGTAAACTGAGTACACGGTTACTCATCCTGTTATGTCTCATGGGATTGGGGGCGATTGTGAGCGTGCTGCTTGCCAGCAAGGAGCTGCTTGTCATGCTCACGATACAGGACATCATGGTTTTTATCGTGCCTGCCGTGGTGGCAATGGCCATATTTTATAAACGGCCCGTGCACGTCATGTGCTTGGACCGAGCGCCAGGATGGACAGCGATTGTCCTCGTCATCTTGTTCTACATCATTTCACTCCCTGCCATGAACTGGCTGGTGGAGCTCAACAAATCCATGTCGCTACCAGCCTGGATGAGCGGTATCGAGCAAGCGATGCAGCGATCGGAGGAAGCGGCAGCCGAGACCACTGCCCGCTTGCTGGATTTCAAGAGCGTCGGGATGCTGATTGCGTGCACACTGGTTGTGGGGTTCCTGGCTGGATTGAGCGAGGAGACCCTATTTCGCGGTGCGATGCAACGCACCATGCAGGATAGCCGCCTGGGCACCCACGCTGCCGTGTGGATCACCGCTATTATCTTCAGCGCAATCCACATGCAGTTCTATGGTTTCATCCCTCGCATGATGCTGGGGCTATGGCTGGGCTACCTGCTGGTGTGGACCCGCAGCCTGTGGGCTCCCATCATTGCCCACACGCTCAACAATACCACCGTCGTGGTGATGTCATTTCTCACTGGCAGGGGCTACATTCCCGAGGGATATGGCGACACGCTGGGTCTCCCCTCCCCTGGCGCTTTTCCGTGGCTTGCCGTCGCCAGCCTCATCGCCTCGCTAGCCATTGCCCTGTGGGCGGCCCGACATTATGGGGTTAGGAGTTGTTAGTTGTTAGTTGTTAGTTGTTAGTTGTTAGTTGTTAGTTGTTAGTGGCATCCGCATTCTAAATTCTAATGACTGAAAACTGAAAAACCAAAATATTTGGGCTTGAAATTGCTTATTTGTCGGGAAAATGCGTTACCTTTGTATTTTAGACCACTGCAATGCGATGGCAACAGACGGCACAGGTGCCGCAATGGTTTGATTTTAAATAACTTATTCAAGATTATTAACATCTCTAATAATATATTATTATGATGAAGAAATTTCTGCTTATCGTGTGCGGCTCCTTTGTGGGGGCGTTTCTGGCATTCCTGATTTTCATGATTGTTGGCATCATCATGAGTTTTGGCATCATGGGGTCAATGGCAATGGGAGGCAGCAAGAGCAATGTGAGCGTGAGCAAGCACTCAATCCTCAAGCTCGACTTGGGGATGAACATCAGTGAGCGCGACAATTCTGAACCTATTGATATGATGTCATTGCTGCAAAATGAAGGTCTGCCCTCATCCACGGGCTTGAACACGCTGGTAGCAGCCATCGACAATGCTGCCCAGAACGACAAGGTGGACGGCATCTACATCGAGTGCAATGGCGTTAGTGCCGCTCCTGCCACACTAGAGAAACTACGCAGCGCGCTCAAGAAGTTCAAGAAGAGCGGAAAGTGGATTGCAGCCTACGGCTACGAGGGCATTAACCAGGCCGACTATTACCTGGCCAGCGTTGCCGACAGCATTTACCTCAACCCGGTGGGGTCGGTTGACCTGCACGGCATGGGCTCGGTCATCCCCTATTTCAAGAAAGCGCTCGACAAGATCGGAGTGGAGATGCAAGTGGTGCGCGTGGGCACATTCAAGAGCGCAGTTGAGCCTTACATGCTCGAAGACATGAGCGAGGCCAACCGCTTGCAGACCGAGCACTACCTGGGAGCCATCTGGAAAGAGATGCGCGACAGCATCGCTGCCGACCGCAAGATGACGTCGGATGCGTTAAACTCCTTGTGCGACAGTGTGGTATTCTGTTTCAACACCCAGGACCTGCTCAAGAGCAAGCTGGTGGACAAGCTGGTGTACAGCAATGAGATGGACAACATACTGAAAGCCCGCACCCAGGTCAAGAAAGATGAGGAACTGAATTATGTGACTCCCGGCGATCTGGTATCATCGCTCGACAATATCGCCATGGGCGAGCACATCGCAATCGTCTATGCAGTGGGCGAAATCAGCAGCACTACCGGCGATGGCAACACCGAGATCAACGGCCAGGAGTTGTCCAAGACGATCCTGCGTCTCAAGGATGACGACAACGTCAAGGGCATGGTGCTCAGGGTGAACTCGCCTGGCGGTAGCGCCTTTGCCAGCGAACAGATCTGGAAGGCCGTACAGGACTTCAAGGCTGCCGGCAAGCCTGTTGCCGTGTCGATGGGCGACTATGCCGCCTCGGGTGGTTACTATATCTCCTGTAACGCCGACCGCATCTTTGCCGAGCGCACCACGATCACAGGATCGATCGGCATCTTTGGCATGATTCCTTCTTTTAACCAACTCGTGGAGAACAAGATAGGTATCCACATGGCATCGGTCAAGACCAACGAGAACAGCGACATGGGGGCTATGGGCTCCAAACTCACTCCCGTCCAGCTGGCCGCATTGCAGAAGATGGTCAACGAGGGTTATGAGTTGTTCACCAAGCGTTGTGCCGATGGCCGCCACATGAGCCAAGACTCCATCAAGAAGATTGCCGAGGGTCGCGTGTGGGACGCCGTGACGGCCAAGCAGATTGGTCTTGTGGACGAGTTTGGAGGCATCAAGGAGGCTACCGCCTGGGTGGCCAAGAAGCTGAAGATGGGCGACGACTATGAGACCCAGAACTATCCTGAAGTCAAGGACCGTTTTGAGGCCTTGTTGGAGAAGTACATGAATACCAGCTATGAGGCCCGTCTCAAGGAAGAGCTGGGACCGCTCTATGAGTGGCACCAGGAGATGCAGCGCATCTTGAGGCGTGACCACATCCTGTGCCTGATGCCTGTCCAGGACATCCGGTATTAAAGCTACCCAACGATACCATCCAAGTGTCAAGAACTAACTTATTGTATATCAACAAACATCTTAAGGTCTAAAGTCTAACGTCACAAAATGGACCTTTCCAAGTTATTAAACAAAGAACAACGCAAGTCTATCATGGACGCACTGCTGACGCCATTCTCGTGGGGATATGGCGCCGGCGTGTGGTTACGCAACAAGGCATTTGACTTGGGATTGCTGCCGCAGGAGGAGTTTGACGTTCCCGTGGTATCGGTGGGAAATATCACCGTTGGAGGAACGGGCAAGACGCCTCATGTGGAGTATATCATCGAAGCGTTGTACCGCCGCTATCATGTGGCGGTACTGAGCCGCGGATACAAACGCAAGACCAAGGGCTTTATCCTTGCCAGCAACAACATGACGCCACGCGACATCGGTGATGAGCCCTACCAGATCTACCGCAAGTACGGTGGGCTGATCACCCTTGCCGTGTGCGAGAGGCGCCGCAAGGGCATCCGCGAGCTGTTGCGCATCGACCCCGACATCAACCTCATCCTGCTTGATGACGGCTTCCAGCACCGCTATGTGAAGCCCAAGGTGAGCATCCTGTTGATGGATTACAACAGGCCCTGCTATGAAGACAAACTGATGCCGCTGGGCACGTTGCGCGAGCCGTCAACCAGTATCACCAGGAGTGACATCGTAGTGGTGACCAAGTGTCCTACCGACCTAACGGCCATGGACATCAGGATGATGAAGAAGAACCTGGACCAGTATATGTTCCCGCCACCTTCACAACAACTGTTCTTCAGCAACATCCGGTATGCCGACCCGGTACCCGTGTTCCCTATCCAGTCACCCCAGCTCACCTCCCTGCAATGGCTCCGCGATGACGATGCCATCCTGTGCTTGACGGGAATCGCCACACCCAAGCCCCTTGTCCGGTATCTGCGGCAATTCCCCGCGTCGATCAAGGTGATGCACTTTGACGACCACCATTTCTTCACACGCAGGGACTTTAGCGACATCTTCAAGGTGTTCAACAGTCTGGAAGGTAAGCGCAAGTTCATCATCACGACCGAGAAGGACGCTGTGCGCATCCTCAACAATCCTTACTTCCCTCCCACCAAGCGCAATATCATCTACTACATTCCCATGCGCGTGGGTTTCCTTGAGATGGAAGGTGCGGGGTTTATCGAGGACCTGGTGCAGCGCATCGACAAGCAGGATGACCAGTCCATTACCATCTGATCATTTATCACAGACAATCATTCAACAACAATTAATAGACTATCCTATGGCACAAGAAATCAACTGGCTGGAGAGAATCCAAGAGACCAGCGCATTTATCAAGCAGCGTGTGAACGGCAAGCTGCCCAAGACCGCCATCATCCTGGGCACCGGCCTGGGCGCAGTGGTGGACCACATCAATATTGAAGTTGAGATCCCTTATAGCGAGGTGCCCAACTTCCCCGTCTCGACCGTTCAGGGCCACAAGGGCCGCCTGATCTTTGGCACCCTGGGCAACAAATATGTCATGGCCATGCAAGGCCGTTTCCATTACTATGAGGGCTATACCATGCAAGAGGTGACCTTCCCCGTGAGGGTGATGAAGGCCATCGGCATCAAGACCGTGTTTGTGTCCAACGCCTCGGGCGGCATGAATCCCGACTTCAAGGTGGGCGACCTGATGGTCATCACCGACCATATCAACGTCTTTCCCGAGCATCCCCTGCACGGCAAGAACATCGACGAGCTGGGTCCCCGCTTCCCGGCAATGGTTGATGCCTACAGCCCCCGCCTGATCCAGATGGCCCGCGACATTGCCAAGGAGAAGGGCATCCGCCTGATGGAGGGTGTGTATGTGGGCACTCAGGGTCCCACATTTGAGACACCTGCCGAGTACCGCTACTTCTGGCGCATTGGCGGTGACGCCGTGGGCATGAGCACTGTTCCCGAGGTCATCGTGGCGCGCCATGCCGACATGGAGGTGTTTGGCATCTCGGTCATCACCGACCTGGGCGTGGAAGGTATCGTCGAGCGCGCCTCACACGAGGAGGTGCAGAAGGCAGCCGCCGCCGCTCAGCCCATCATGGCGATGCTGGTGCAGGAAATCATCAACCGCTTTGACGAGCTTTGATCTCAAGCGGAAATAACGGATTAAACCGAGATTACGGAAATCATACGGATTATAGAGACTGACCACTGAACATCATGAAGGAAACCGAGATTTCGACGATGGGCGAGTTTGGGCTGATTGAACACCTCACCCGCTCGTTCCCTGTGCGCAATGAGTCCACACGTCGTGGTGTGGGCGATGATTGTGCCGTCATCAACTATGGCAAGGACCGCGAGACGCTGGTCACTACCGACCTGCTGCTTGAGGGCATCCACTTCGACTTGACCTATGTGCCGCTGATGCACCTGGGCTACAAGGCGATTGTGGTCAACCTGAGTGACGTGTACGCCATGAATGGCACACCTCGACAAGTAACGGTGTCGCTGGGCATCAGCAAACGCTTCACCCTGGAGCACATCGAACAACTCTATGAGGGAATGCGCATCGCCTGTGAACACTATGGCGTGGACCTGGTGGGTGGCGACACGAGCGCATCGGTCACGGGGCTCATCATCAGTGTGACCTGCCTGGGCGAGGCCGCCCATGACGACATCGTCTATCGCACGGGGGCCAAGGATACCGACCTCATCTGCGTGAGCGGCAACCTGGGCGCGGCCTACATGGGCCTGCAACTGCTGGAACGTGAACGCCGCGTGAGCGCCGAGATGAAGGACAAGGAATTTGAGCCCGATTTTGCGGGAAAAGAATACATCATCGAGCGCCAACTCAAGCCGGAGGCCCGCCGTGATGTGATACAGGAGTTGCAGGAACTGGGTATTCGTCCCACGGCCATGATGGACGTGAGCGATGGCCTGTCGAGCGAGCTGCTGCACATCTGCAAGGACTCGGGCGTGGGATGCCGCGTGTATGAGGACCGCATCCCCATCGACTACCAGACGGCACTCATGGCCGAGGAGTTGAACATGAACCTGGTCACCGCCGCCATGAATGGTGGAGAGGACTATGAACTGCTGTTCACCGTCCCGCTGGCCGACCATGACAAGGTGGCGCGCATGAAGACCGCCCGCCTGATTGGCCACATCACCAAACCCGACCTGGGCGCTTACATGGTGACCCGTGACAGCCAGGAAGTCGCCATCCAAGCCCAGGGCTGGAACGCCTTCTCCCCTACCCAGCCCACCGAAGAAGAGGCGTCAGGAAAAACAACTGATAAATGAGCATGTTATGAAAAAGGACACGATACAACTGATTGTGATTTTGCTGGTGCTACTTGCTGCGGCAGTAGCCATCATCTTCTATATGCCTCACGACATCGTGACGATTTACAACTGGTACAAGGAGCATTTGACCTACGGCACCATCCTGCTGCTGATGGCGATTGAGAGTTCATTCATCCCCTTCCCCAGCGAGGTGGTGATTCCGCCCGCGGCCTATTTTGCCGCCCGCAATGGCGATCTGAACCTCATCATGATCGTCGTCATCGCCACACTGGGCGCACTCATCGGCGCCGTGATCAACTATGTGCTGTCACTGCTCATCGGGCGCCCTGTGGTCTATGCCTTTGCCAACAGCCGCATCGGGCACATGTGCCTCATCGATGCCGAAAAAGTGCAGAAGGCCGAGGCCTACTTTGACCGTCACGGTGCCATATCGACCTTCCTGGGCCGATTGATTCCCGCCATCCGCCAGCTCATCTCCATTCCCGCGGGCTTGTCGCGCATGAACTTCGGCACCTTTGCCCTGTTCACCTCGCTGGGTGCCGGCATCTGGAACGTGGTACTGGCAGCACTGGGCTACTGGCTGAGTCTTCACTTCCCCGAGCAGGAATTGCTGGCCCAGTTGGAGCACTACAACCGGTACCTGTCGTGGGCAGGCTATGCGCTGGCCATCGCCATCGTCCTGTTCCTTGCCTATCAAGCCATCAAGAAACGCCCATCCACTAACAACCAACAACTATAAAATGAAAGTCTCCCCCTCACTGTTGTCAGCCGACTTTGGCAACCTGGCCAAGGACATTGACATGATCAACCACAGCGATGCCGACCTGCTGCACCTCGACGTGATGGACGGCGTGTTTGTGCCCAACATCTCGTTTGGTTTTCCCGTCATCAAGCACGTGCAGCGCCTGTGCGACAAGCCACTGGACGTGCACCTGATGATTGTCGAGCCACAGAAGTTCATTCCCCAGGTGCGCGACTGCGGCACCCGCATCATGACCGTGCACCAGGAGGCGTGTATCCACCTGAACCGCGTCGTGCAACAGATTCATGATGCAGGTATGCAAGCAGGTGTGGCCCTCAACCCCGCCACTCCAGTGATGATGCTGCGTGACATCATCTGTGACGTGGACCTGGTGCTGCTGATGTCGGTTAACCCAGGCTTTGGCGGACAAAAATTCATCGTCCAGACGTTGAACAAGGTGCGTGAATTGCGGCAACTCATCGCCCTCAACGGCTCCAATGCCCAAATCGAGATTGACGGCGGCGTGAACAATGTCACTGGCGCTCAACTCGCTGAGGCGGGTGCCGATATCCTTGTTGCAGGCAGCTATGTTTTTGGGGCAGAAGACCCCATCAAAACCATCGAAGGGCTCAAAAACCTCTGAAAATATTTTGTCGGGTGGAAAATTTGCCCTAACTTTGCACCCGCTTTTGGGGGATAACATCCCGAGGGCAAGACTGGAAAGGTGCCGGAGTGGTCGATCGGGGCGGTCTCGAAAACCGTTGTACGCTTTGCGTACCGTGGGTTCGAATCCCTCCCTTTCCGCAGAATGTGGGTTAGTTGCTTGGTAATCAAGTAATTAACCCAATTTTTTCTTTTTTGGTCGGACGATTTTCGGACGATAAAAATTAGATAACAGTTTAGCATTTTTTGGAACACCAGTTAAGGCGCGATAAAAAATGTAAAAAAATGTTATATTCCGCCAGAACAAAAACCACAGTTCAATTAATAGGATTCACCTATCCTAAACTGCACACAGGGAAGAATTGGTATGTCGATTTCTATGCGCTTGATCCCGTTTCGGGAGAGATGAGGCGCAAGAAATTCATGCTCGACGGTTTGGATAAAAAGGCTGAAAAACGCCGTCGTGCAGCCGAGGTTATCGAGCAAATCATGCGACAATTGCGTGAGGGCTGGAACCCTTGGGTCAACACTCAAGAGAGTCGTGGATTCACCCCCATCCAGGAATGTCTTGACCGCTATCTGGAATATATTGACAAGAAGGGTGACAGGTACAAGACCCGCATGAGGTATCATTCAAGTGTAAACATTCTACGTGAGTTCATGGCTACTCTCGTTATTCAGCCCAAGTATGTGTACCAATTCGACCAGGCTTTGATTATTGACTTTCTCGATTGGCTCTTATTGGATCGTGATGCGAGTGCCCGCACCCGTAACAACTACCGCTCTTGGCTCTATGGTTTGAGCGAGTTTCTTAAGAAGAGAAAGTACATAACTGTCAATCCTGTTGAGGATGTGGAGATTCTTAAAGAAACCGCGAAGTTTCGAAAGGATCTCAGTAAAGAGAAACTCGCTACGATGCGTCGCCACCTTCTTGAGACTGACCCACATTTCCTGCTCGCCTGCGAGTTGGAATACTATACCTTCATCCGACCCAATGAACTGAGTCATCTGAAGGTGAAGGATGTGTCACTGAAGGATCAAACCATCTTCGTCTCTGGCGATTTCAGCAAGAACCACAAGGATGGCTACGTGGGCATCAATCGCCGCATCTGTAGGTTGATGATTGATTTGAAAGTGCTGGAGCAGCCTGGCGAGTTCTATCTGTTTGGACGTGGCTTTGTGCCACGTAGAGATCGCTACAACGCTGACCAATTCAACCGCCGCTGGAAAAAGATGCGTGAAGAATTAGGTTGGGAAGAATGTTACCAATTCTACTCTCTGAAGGATAGCGGCATCCGTGATCTTGCTAATGATGCTGGCATCGTTGTGGCTCGCGATCAGGCACGCCATAGCGATGTGTCCACAACGAATAAATACATACAAGTACACCCGAATGATGTACACGAAGTGACAAAGGTATTTGAGGGCGAATTGTAACCCTACCCTTTCTCGACCTTGAAGAAGGTACCGCGAAGTAACTGCGACATTCCATCCTCGGTGAATGTCGCGGTTATCTTTTCACATAGGTACTGTTTGCCGTCGATGTGGAACAGGGAGCGGACGTTGGGGATCTTGTCGGCAAGGAAGGAGAAGGTGTATTTCTTCTTCTGGTCGACGGGATAGTAGGTGCGGCGCTCCACGCCCTGGCCGTAGGCGGCGTTGTTCAGGCGCAGCGAGCAGGCCTTGCCGCTGTCGGTGCGCTTCCAGGTCACCAGCAGCGTCCCGGCGTTGCTGTTGGGATTGGGGGCCGAATAGCTGTAGTCCACGTCGAAGGTGTCGGTCCAGGGATGCGGGAGCCTCGGGGCGAAGCGGCTGTAGTCGCCCCACCAGTAGGCGACAAACAGTTTGTCGAACACGGCGCCGCTCTTCTCGCGCTTGCCTGCGCTGACCGTGGGCAGGGCTCCCCACTGGATGGGCACGTCCTGGTCCACCTTCTCGGACCAGCGGGGGCGGCCCGTGTGGGTCTGGTCGGAATAGGCGCTGTCGCCCTCTCCCGTCTCGCCGCACTCGAGGAACACCAGGTTGCCGATGGTGCCGTCCGTCTCATCGATCCAGGCAGGGACTATCTTCATCTCGTCGATGTCGTCGGGGTGGTCTTTGTCGATGATCAGCGGGCCGAAGCGGTTGATGGGGACAAGCCGGGTCACGTTGCCCCAGTTGTCCCACTCCTCGCGCCCGCCCGTGCGGTATTTTACCCTTTGCATCACCTCCAGCACGAAGTAGGTGTCCACGTCTTGGGCGTAGTGCAGGCCCCAGCAGCCTCCGCTGTCGGGCAGGGCCTCCTGGCGGACGTTGCTGTTGAGCAGCTCGTTGAGGGTGGCATAGCTGCGGCACCTTACCGTGCCGTCGGCCTGTGTCATCTGCTCAAGGTACCACGGGCAGCTGTAGATGTTGTCAAGGCGGTGGCCGCCGGCGGCGTAGCCCTGGTTGAGCATCGCCTTGTAGCCGCTCTTCTCCTCGTCGGTGGTGACCTCCACGGTGAAAGCGTCCACGACCTTTGAGATGTGGATGGCACCCGCCGCCTCGATGTTGTCCGCGGTCGCAGTGCAGGCTATCGTGCTGCGGGCGTGGTCAATGTCGAACTCACAGAGCAGGAGTTTCTCCAGTTCCTGGAAGAACTCGTTCACCGTCCAATGCGGCAAAGCACTCGCCCATGTGCGGTTGCTGTTGGCGTATGGCGTGGTGTTCATCAGCCACAGGTGGCGGTAGTCGCTGCTCTCCCAGAGCGAGAAGTCGTGGGCATAGCCCAGGGCCTCGCAGATCTTCCTGGTTATCCAAAGAAGATTGGGCTGGAACGAGAGCCCGCGGCAATAGTCCGTGTCCTCATCGTTGTCGGGGTTGACCTTCCACTCGTACTTGTTGGCACTGGCGTTCCACCTGGCGGCGTTCTGGAGGTTGCCGCTGGTGTTGTTCACCCAGGGCAAGGCGGTGTAGTCCGTCCGTGCCCACAGTTCGGCGGGACTGGCGTAGGACGATTCCTCACCTGGCCGTGGTTGGGCTCCGCCCGTATTGGGCAGGTTGTCGGGATAGGTGTTGGGCCATTTGCCCAGGTCGAGCTCGTCGATGTAGGTCTCATCGAAGCGGGGGAAGAAGTTCTGGTAGGATCGTTTCTCGAGGAACTGCACCTTGACGGCCTCGTGGGTGATGCCGGTGATCACGACGGCACCGCGCTTGAAGAAGTTGGTGTCCTGCAACACGGCATCAAAGAAGATGTCGCCCGTATCCACGTCTTTTCGGGTGATCATCCCGAAGATGTCGAGGTTCTGGGGACAGTCGGCCAGGGGCAGTTCAATCTCCATGGAGTAGTCGTCGGCGTCGGTGAAGATGCGGTTCTCCGATACGTACTCTATCGAAGACCCCTTCTTCAGCGCTGCCTGCTTTCCGTTTATCGTCAGTATCATAAAGAATAGCGGTTGATTTACTCTGACAAAGGTAAATCAACCGCGTATGACTTGAAAAGACGTACCGATAAATTGGAATTTACTTTTCAAACTTGACAAACATATCTCGGAAATTGAGAATGGTTTTCCTATGCTGGAGAACGGCGGCTATACCGATATTACCATGACAGTATTCGTCAGCCAGCGCGCTTTCTTCGTCAACAACGGCCTCGACAAGTTGAATAGGCATGTTGCCGATAGAAAGACAGAATGGCCGGATGACTTTCATTTCTCTTGCGCCTGCAATTCCATAACCACCACCCGAGATAGTGTCTGTTGTGGCAATTATATCTATAATCTCACGATGAGAGTTGTAATAAGCAGCATAGAGATAGCAGGTATTATTGCTTGCGTTGCCAGTGTCGAAGAGGAATCTGAGGCTTTCACCGCCTGCAGTTGCTTCCACGTGTGAGTTGTACAGCATGTTACGACCATAAGCTGGCAGTTGCGATGTTTTGAAAGGGAACAGCATAGTGCTGTCCTCCATGCAAATTTGTGTTTCGCCAATGGCTGATATGACATCACGGCCTAATATGGGCCCGACTCCTACCAAGTCAAGGAGTTCGCTCTCCTTCTCCAATCCTACGCCCGCTACGATATTGCGGACGGTGATTTCGCCTATTTGCAAACTGTCGATGAATGTGCGGAGTCCTTTGGAGTTACCCGTATAGATTACGGAGTCGCCAATAAGTGGCAGGCCCTTCTCCCTGACGAACTTCTCGGTGACAAAAGTTGTTCCTGCACCTGTGTCAAAATGGAACGGTATGGTTTCGCCATGAAGCGTTACGGGAATACTCATTAATACCGACTCAGCATCGGGATTTCTTTCATCTTTCTTTCTCATCCAAGATTCAATCAGCTTAGGTTTCAGCTCCTTCAGGGTGAATGGTACTGAGACATCATGATTGGGACGCGACAGACTCAGTGCAGGCAACTCACGCAGAGCATTTACATGCTGATAATAATAGCCCATGGCATCCAATCCTTGCGTCACGCCTTGCCCTTTCAGCTGGTCAAGAACGTTTTTTATGAAATCAGCCGCCTCGGCGTAACGCCCCATTTCTTCCAGCAGCTGGGCACGAAGTATGATGAAGTTGAACACCCCAGCTCCCAAATCAGACTGGTACTTGGACAACAACTCATTCAAGCACTCCAGCGCACGCTCTTTTTGGTTGAAGTTACGGGCAATCATCGCCTCGGCCACAACTTTCAAGAACGGCGTTTGAACAGAATCCTTTAATATCTGGTACTCTTTGTCAAGGCGAAACCAGTCTTCTGTGTTGACGAGTTCACCGATTCGTTGGTCTGGCTGCTGAGCTGATATCACAAGAGAAGAGAATAGCGACAACAGGATTATTAACAATGGTCGTAGCATATAAATTCCGATTTATCGTTCTGTAAACGTAGGCAAAGGTAGCGATTTTATCGCTCTAAACACTCACTTTCTTTTAGATTTCGGTGATTTATTATTCATGAGGCGCTGGTACTCGTCCTGCGCCTGTTTTATGCCCTTGTCGCCGGTCACGGTGTTGACGGTGACGAAGGGCTCGTCCAATC
>CAMVAP010000011.1 GCA_947165485.1 uncultured Prevotellaceae bacterium | reverse complement strand
TTTGACAATTCTCATTCTATGTTTTTGAGGCCCATTGGCGGAACTTCACACCACGCTTCGAATTCACTCGATAGCCTACAGAGATGATCATGTCCAAATTATAGAATGGGACGATACGTCTTACAGCTCTTTTTCCTTCAATTTGAACTTGTGCAATTTTTGCACAGGTTGACTCCTTGTCTAACTCTTCAACCTTATAAATGTTATTCACATGGCGTACAATAGATGTTCTGTCCGTCCGAAACAGTTCTACCATCTGAGCCTGAGTCAGCCACACGGTATCGTTTTTCCAAGCGATCGTCAATCTGCGTCTGCCCGTCTTCCGTCTGATATATTGCTATTTGGTTTTCTTCCATAAATCCCGATTTATCGGTTTTGTCACAGATGCAAAGGTAAGGCTTATTTTGGCTCGGCGAAGCCATTTTCACGAATTAATCCTATTTATCACCAATTTTTTGTATATTTGCAGAAAAATAAAATCATAATAATAGGATTTTTCTGTAAGTTGATTGGGCACCCCATCATGAGTGGCGTGTCAGGGAAAAGTCCTTCTCCAATAACCCATACCTATAACTATTGAAGCTGATGAGAATGAATGCTAAATTGTTGGTGACGGTAATCGCTTTTGTCGCCATGGGGCTGGCAACCGCCAGTGCCCAGATCACACAGGAACAGTTGCGGACCGGAAGCGATGAACAACTGCTGAGGGAATGGACAAGGGTGCTTGCCCATGATGAGTTTGGCGGACGTAAGCCCATGACCCCCTATGAGGACAAGACGGTAGATTATCTTGCCAAACAGCTGGAGGTGATGGGGTTGGAGCCAGCCTTCAACGGCAGTTGGTTCCAGCCCTTTGACATGATTGCTGTTACAGCCAAGCCCGTAGGTAGCAGACTCACCGTGAGCGGGAAGAAGAAAGCGGTGCTTAGCTATCCCGACGACATGATCATTTGGACGACCCGTGCCACCCAGAAGATTGATCTGAAGAAGGCCGAGTATGTATTTTGCGGTTTTGGCATCAACGCGCCCGAGTACGGCTGGAATGACTACGAGGGCATCGATGTGAGGGGCAAGATCGTGGTGGTCATGGTCAACGACCCAGGTTTTTATGACGCTCAACTCTTCAGGGGGCGCAATATGACCTACTATGGTCGCTGGACCTACAAGTTTGAAGAGGCACAGCGCCAGGGCGCTGCCGGCTGCCTGGTGCTCCACAATACTGAAGCTGCCAGCTATGGGTGGCATGTTTGTGTGAATGGCCACCTGAGCAACAATCTGGGCATCTATCATCCCGAGACACGCAATGCCGACGAATTGGCCGTCAGGGGATGGCTGCATGAGGACGGTCTAAAAAAACTGTTTCTTGCAGCCGGCATGGATATGGACAAGGCGCTGGCTGATGCAAAGAAGCCTGGCTTCAAGAGCTTCTTCCTGAACGTGAGAGGTGACGTGAAGATGAATGTGACTTACGACATCAAGAAGACCCACAATGTGGGCGGCATCCTGCGAGGGAGCGGCCACAATGGTGAGGCCGTGGTGTTCTGTGCCCACTGGGATCACCTGGGCATCGGGAAAGCCGACGAGACCGGCGACACGATTTATAACGGTGCTGCCGACAACGCATCGGGCATGGCGGGAGCGTTGCTTGTCGCCAAGAAGTTCAAGGAGATGCCCCAGCCGCGTCGAGACCTGCTGTTCATCTTCCCCTCGTCGGAGGAGAGCGGACTGTTCGGCTCGGCCTATTACTGCGATTACCCTGCCGTGCCAATGGAGAAGACTGTGGCCTGCCTGAATTTTGAGAGCATCGGTCCTGCCGAACTGACGCGCGATGTCGTGATCCTGGGCGGTGGGGAAAGCGACCTGGACCAGTATTATGTGGCTGCCGCTGCTGCTCAGGGCAGGTATATCTATTTCGACGACGACAACTCCGACGGCTGGTTTTTCCGTTCCGACCACTATAATTTTGTGAAAAAGGGCGTTCGCGCGGTGGTGCTGGAGAACGGGCGTCATCCCGTGGATGTGAGCAAGCCCAATAAATACCCGATGCCGGTGTGGTATCACAAACCATCCGACGAGTATCGCGAGGATTGGGACGTCAGTGGCACATTGTCCAACGTGAACCTGATCTTCAGCGTAGGCCTCTCGTTGTCCAACAGTTTGTAAACCTCATCTCGTCATCATGCACCTCCATCCTGGAGAACAGATTGATGACAATGACTCCAGCCTTTTTTTCGGGTGATGCCCACTACTAATCGGCGGCTCTTGAGGGGGCGATGCCGAAGCGTTGCTTGAAGATGCGGGAGAAATGCGTGGGGTTCTCAAAGCCCAAGCAGTAGCACACATCGGCCACCGACAATGAGGATGAAGCCAACATCTCCTTGGCCTTGACCAGCCTGTGCTCTCTGATCCAACCTGCGGGCGAGCAGCCATAGATGAGGTTGAAGTCGCGCTTGAAGCTGGACAGGCTGCGGCCACTCAGGTATGCCAGGTCCTCTAGCGTCACGGGCGATGTATAGTTCTCCTCAACGACCCTGCGGATGTCGGCCTTGACGGGTTGGCGCAGCTGGAGCATCTGGCGGAAGATGTTCTTGGAGCAGTCCATGACGAGATAGAGCAGTTCCATCACCTTGAGCCGCAATAAGCCTGGATTGACTTGGGACGGGTCGTTGAAATACGGCGACAGGCTCCAGCAGTAGGCAACGAGTTTGTCGCTCATCGGGCTGACCTGGGTACCAAATTCCTCGGTCATGGGTGGCACTGTAACGCTCTGGGACGTGAGGAAATCCTTGAGCAAGTCATCGTTGATGGCAAACAGCAGGCTCTCGAACAGACCGTTATTGTCACCGCCGCGCTTCTCATAGGTCACCGACTGGGCCTTGCGCAGCAGGATCATCTCGTTCTTGCGCACAGTCCATCGCTGGCGACCGCAGGTCAAGGTCACCTCGCCGCCCTGCACCACATAGAGCAGGTGCTGCTCCAGGAAGAACGTGCCTCGCTCACCTGCCGTGACGATGCACTGGTCGATAACCGCTCCGCCGTCGAGCACAAGGGAACTGGCCGTGTAGTCACCCGACACGAGTGCTGTGGGGAATTTCGTTGTCTTTGCCATACTTCAAGTGATGATATAAAAACTGGTGTGCAAAAATACAAATCATTTCGGCACACCAAGTCGTTTTTCGGTAGGTTTTTACTTAACGCTGTAGATCTTGCTCACGATCTTCCACTCGCCGTTCTCCTGCTGAGCGAGCGTGAACATGTCGTTGAACGACCCGAGTTTGCTGAACCATGAGTCAATGCGGACAAAGGCGATGTTGCCTGCGATGTTCACGTCAACGACCTCATAGGTCACCTCTTCCTCACCGGTCTGCTCCAACCCGTCATAGAGAGCGGTAATGGGCACGGTCGTGATATTCCCGTTTTCCACCCAACTCATCGTTGCGGCCTCGGTAAACGCCTGCTGTCCGATTTCACGACTGGCGCTGCGGCCTGCCTCGGCATAAAGTTCCACTGCTTTAAGGATTGCAGCCACCTTTTCACTGTGATTTGTCATTGTTGTCATTGTTTGTGCCGTTGCGCTCAATGCCATGAGGCAATACGCGATGGCGATGAATATCTTTTGCTTGATTGCCATGTTGATTACTTGGTGATGGTGTTGGAGTTCTGGTTATAAGCCTTGGCCACGCACTTCCACTCACCGTCAATCTTGAGCAGCAACAGGACATCGGTAAAGTCGATGCTACCACCCCACCCTTCTTCCAGGACGCGTACAACGGCCAGCGTCTCTTCCAGCGTGAGCACGTCGATGCGGGTCTTGAACTCGTCACCGGCGCCCACGGTATCCACGTTGTGATAGAACTGCTCGATGGATCCGCGCTCAAACTTGCCGTTCAGGAAGCCGAACAGGCAGGCGTCCTCGGTGAAAAGTTCTTTTGCATACTTGCTGTTGCCCTCGGCAACGCTCTGAGTGAACTTGCTTGCAGCCTCAACTACTGCATTGTACTCTTCAATCTTGCTTCTCATCTTGTCGTAATATTATTTAAGTGAATGAATAAACGTTTTTCTGGTTGCAAAAGTACAATCGTCCAGTCAAGCACGCTTTTCTATTTGGCTCAAATAATATTGTTATTCAGTCCACAGTTCACCTTCAATCACTATACTGTTCGAGAACTGGCAGCCCGACTTCTTGCCGCCATTGGTTCACTCGTGTGGGGTCCAGGAGCGGGGCGAGATGTCCCTTCTCGTCGATTTGGGTGCCATAGCGCTGCGGCCTTCCTTCCCGTACGTCGATGCGGTCGCGCAGCATGGCGAGGTATAATGGGGCCATGTCACCACGGGCCACGGCGGCCTCAAATTGCGGCAGAAACCTCTTTTGATAATCCAGGTCGGCATGTTGGAACACAAGCCACACCGCTTGATTGCCAAAATCACCCACCACATCCCTGGACGGGAATCCATATTGTGAGAGAATGGTGTCAACGAGAACGAGATTCAGACTGTCGGTCATGAGGGCCCGACGGGCAAGCCCTTCATTTCGCTCGGTGTCACCGGGATTGTTCTTCACGGCTTGGGACCATAGCAATCGGTCATGTGACTGGACTTGCAGCCCGCAAGCATCAATGCGAGCATGAGCAACGTCAATATCGGGGTTCCCTTCATGTGATATCCTCTTATGACTTGGCCTTTGCCGACTTCTTCACTTCCTCGTGATAGAAATAGTTGGCCACGACGGGCGGCTGACCAAAGTCACTGCGCTTGGTGTCGTCATCGCGGACATAGGTCATGCCCTGCCGGGCGGTGTATTCCCGCAACTGCTGGTCCAGTGCGACCCAGTAACTGCGGTCGCGCTTGGAATAGATCTCGTGATAAAGGCCGTCCAGTTCGGGATGGTGGGCATGTATCCAGTCCAGGATGACGGGACGGTAGTCGCCTCGCAGGTTCAGGTTCTCCAGCCACACTAAGTTGCACTGGCCCTTGGCGCGCTCGATAATGGCTTCAACATCGGTGATGCCGGGGAATATCGGGGAGATGAAGCAGGTGGTCTGCACACCAGCCTCATAGAACTGCCGCATGGCTTCCAGGCGGCGCTCAATGCTCACGCCCTTGTCCATCTCCTGGCGGAACGAGTCGTCGAGCGTGTTGATGCTCCACGACACGCGGGCACCGGGGAAGGTCTTTATCAAATCGAGGTCCCGCAGGATGAGGTCGCTCTTGGTCGAGATGCTGATTTTGGCGCCACTGCCCTGCATCTGCTCCAGGATGGCGCGGGTGCGCTTGTACTTGGCCTCGTGCGGCTGGTAGGGGTCGGTCACCGAACTCAGGAACAGTTCCTTGCCCCTGTATTTCTCGGGGTTCTTGATTTCAGGCCAGTGCTTCACGTCCAGGAAGGTGCCCCACGGCTCGGGATGATTGGTGAAGCGCTTCATGAACGACGCATAGCAATACTTGCAGGCATGAAGGCAACCCACATATGGATTCACGGCATAGTCCGACACGGGCAGGTTGGACTTGGACAGCACGGTCTTGACCTCAATCTCTTTGATAACATTCATTTCGTTGTGTATGTTTTTGTTGATTAGTTTTCAGTTTTCAGTTATAGCCTATAACCTATAACCTATAACCTACAGCCTACAGCCTACAGCCTATAGCCTATAACCTATAACCTATAACCTACAGCCTACAGCCTACAGCCTACAGCCTACAACCTATAGCCTATAACCTACAGCCTACAACCTACAGCCTAAACTACAGCGACTTGATGTCGCCTGAGCTCTCGGGCATCAGGTAACGGGTGCCGGTGTCCTTGCTGATCTGTTCACGGTACTGCTGGTCATAGCCGGGAGTGGTGTAGCGCCCTGGCACGACGACACCGTCCTGTGATGGCTTCATGATCTGGTCGTTGTGCTTGACGGCGATGAGGCGGAAGAGCTTGTCCCAGCGCTGCATCATCCGGGCGGTATAGTCCGCACTCTTGCTGGTGAGGTAGGCGATGCGCTCACGCTTGGTGAGGGGCTCCACGTCTTTCACGACCTGTGCCTGGTCGGCAGCGTAGAAGTCCTCCAACTCCTGCTGGGCATCGCGCAGGTCGCCTATCATGGCGCTGTAGCGCGGATAAATCATGTTGGCCACCAGATTGTTCATCCAGAAAGCGCTGTGCTCACTGAACTCGTTGCTCTGGTTGTTCTCGCGGCGGAAGGCCACGGGCACCTCGTTCACGCAGCAATACACGGGCACATAGGCTATCATGTTGGCGTCGTCGCAGTTGAAGTACATGATGCCACCCACCTCATCGGGCAGCCAGTTGCGCAGTTGCGACACCAGCGTGAAGCCCGACTGCGGGGTGCCGATGGCACGCTCACGGAAGTAGCTCTTTCCATCGACTTCCCAGTTCATGGGCAGCGGACGGTAAGGCGAACTCCAGGGGCCGGCACTCATGTCGGCTGTCATGTCGAGTGGCGTGCCCTCATAGTGGTCGCGCATGTCATTCATGATGTCGCGCACGGTGAGTTTCCCGTCGGGCTTGATGTAGAGGGGCAGGTGGTCGCACACGTCATACTGGCCGTTGATGTAGGGCAGGTACTTGTCCATCTCGGCATGGTCATAGTGGTGGCGGAAGAAACTCCACACGCGGGCATCGGCATAGCGCACCTTGTCGAAGGAAATCGGGCAATAGGCATCGCGGAAGCTGAAGTCCTCATCCTTGCCGCTGAAATAGCCCTTCTCGCGGGCAAAGGAAATCACGTCCTTGGCGTACAGGCAGTTCTTGGAATCCCGCAACGGGAACTGGCGGATGCGGGACAGATTGGCATGAGCACTGATGCAGTCGTCGGGGATGCGCACGGCCACCCACACGGCACCTTTCACGCCCGGCCCCTTGCCGATGATTTCAAGAATCCAAGCCTCGTTCTTGTCACACACGGTGATCGACTCTCCCGTGCTGCGGTAACCATACTCCTGCACAAGGTCGGTCATGATGACGATGGCCTCACGGGCGGTAGCAGCACGCTCCAGCCCCAGGTACATCAAGGTGAAATAGTCGAGCAAGCCTTCAGGGTTCTGCAACTCCAGGCGGCCATCAAAGGTGGTCTCCACGATGCTCACCTGCTTCTCATTGATATGGCCGATCACATCATAGGTATATTCCACTTGCGGGATATAGCCTCTCACGGCACCCCTACCCCACTCGCGGATGGCAATTTTCTCGCCTTTCTCGTGCCTGCCGCCCGGTGTGCGCGACAGGGAACCGGCAAAGCCATAGCCATCACAATTATAGGTACAAATCACCGATCCATCCACACTGGCCGCCTTACCCACGATCAGGTTGGTACACGCCCATGACGGAGCGACCGCCAGCACCAGCGTCGCCACGAGCAAAGAGAGAAATAGTCTAGTCTTCATATCATTCAAGTGACAATATATCTGTAGGGGCAAAGGTAGCGATTTTTTGTCTAACACACGAGGTTTTTTCGAGTTTAAGTCGCCCTTCATGCCGATGCGCATGATGCCGATGGTGAGAAATCCGTCAAAAAGCAGATTGAGCGCCCCGAATGGCTGATAAATCAGGAATTATTACTAAATTTGCAGTCACAGTAAAATATTAACCCAGCGCACTGGCCTGGTGCCGCGCGCACAACCATTTCATGACTTTAATATGAACAGATTCACTACACTTGCCCTGGCAATGGGCCTCGCCCTTGCCGGCACGGCACAAGACCGCACCCAGGGTGGCATCAGCCCCGACATGATGCGCCAGATCGTCGCATCCTCGCAGGTGGGCCAGAACAAGGCATTAAGCAACGCCATAGCGGCCAATTCCATCGACGACCTTGCCCAGAATTACCGCAACACCAAGGTCACCGACACCCACTTCAGCATCGAGACACCCAAGCAGTCAATCCACAACCAGCGACAGAGCGGACGATGCTGGATGTACTCCAGTTTCAACGTGCTGCGCGCCAACTTTGCACGTCATCACAACGACTCCATCAACGTGGAGTTCTCTCACGACTACCTCTTCTTCTACGACCAGCTGGAGAAGGCCAACCTCATGCTGCAAGGCGTGATCGACTGTGCCGACAAGCCCATCGACGACACGCGCGTGCAGTTCTTCTTCCACCACCCGATGAACGATGGCGGTACCTTCTGTGGCGTGGCCGACCTCGCCGAGAAATACGGCCTCGTGCCCGTGGAGGTACAGCCCGAGACCTACTCCGCTGAACGCACATCACGCATGAGCCAGCTCGTCGCATCCAAGCTGCGTGAATTTGGACTGGAACTGCGCCAGATGGTTGCCGACAAGAAGAGCAAGAAGGCCATCAGCCAGCGCAAGACCGAGATGCTGGGCACCATCTACTCGATGCTCTCGCTCACGCTGGGCGAGCCCATCAAGCAGTTCACCTACGCCTTCCGCGACAAGAACGGCAAGGCCGTGGGTCCGGCCCGCACCTACACCCCGCTGCAGTTCTACCGCGAGACGGTGGGCGGCCCCATCAACGGCACATTTATCATGGCGATGAACGACCCGCGCCGGGAATACTACAAGACCTACGAGGTGGAATGGGACCGCCACACCTACGACGGCCACAACTGGCGCTACATCAACCTCCCCATGGAGGACATCGCAGCCATGGCCATCGCCTCGTTGAAGGATTCCACCAAGCTCTATGCCAGCTTTGACGTGGGCAAGCAACTCAACCGCAACAGCGGATACCTGGCGCTCGACAACTTCGATTACGCCACCCTGTTCGGCACCACGTTCCCCATGGACAAGGCACAGCGCATTGCCACCTTTGACAGCGGTTCGACCCACGCCATGACCCTCTGCGCCGTCGATCTTGACGAGAACGGCAATCCCATCAAGTGGAAGGTGGAGAACTCCTGGGGCGCCGAGAGCGGACACCATGGATACATCATCATGACCAACGAGTGGTTCAACGAGTACTCCTTCCGCCTCGTCGTGGACAAGAAATACGTGCCGCAACACATCCTCAAGGCCGCCGACACCAAGCCCGTCATGGTCATGCCCGAAGACCCCCTCTTCGGCACCGATGATTGACAATCACTGCTCGGCATTTAGACCTATAATACTAAGAGGGTGTGTCATAATGAAATGGACCCCAAAAGTTGGACAAAAAACTTTTGGGGTCCATTTCATTGTGACACACCCTCACTAAAACAATCAATTACCGCTCAAGAGGTTATCGATGAGCATGGTGACATCGGCAATGGAGATGCCTTCGTCACCATCGATATCGGCACAGATGGGGCAGATATCGCCACTACCGCTCAGCAGGTAGTCAATCATGACGGTCGCATCCTGAATCGTCACCGCTCCGTCGTGATTCACGTCGCCCAACTGGTAGTCATGACCTTGCTCAACGAGCAGGGTAACGGTCTCCACGTTGCTGGCGACCTTGGTACCATCGATGTAGTTGGCCTCGACATAGTAGGTGTAAGTTGCACCAGGAGTCAGGTTCTCAACGACATAATACTGATCGGTGATACCGGTGATCACACGGCTATCGGCATCACCGATTTCGGTGATGGCCCTGGCGGCACTTTCCTCTCCACCGATGATAGTCACCTGATACAGGTAGAAGCGTTTCTTGTTGGCTATACCCGACAAGGTCACTTGCTGGTCGGCCAGCGCAGGAACACCTGTCAAGACTACGGTGTAATCAGCAACCTCGGTGGTCAGTTCCACGGTCTGGCTCACTTCACCACATGAAATGGTCATCGAGCTGCCATCGCTACCATAGCTCTTGGCGCTGAACTTAACGGTTACAGTGCCACTGCAGTTACTCAAGTCGAGGACGGGCGAGGTGAGGTAGCCCACCTTGTTGCTAGAGCCCAATTTCACGCCACCCTGCGCAGCCAGATAGACGCCGTATCCTGTCCAGCCGGCATTGTCAAGGAAGTCATCGAGTGAGCCCGTATCGGCGATATCAATGTTGCTGTCTTCCTCGGGAGCACCCTCTACGCCACCAAAGGTCTCGCTCAACAGCGTTGCTCCCGCGGGGGTATCTTGCTTCTTGTTCACATACAGGGTATAATCCTTGACATACTCCTCGGGGGTCACGTCAACCCAGTCGGCACGGAAGGTGGTGGTGGTCACCATTTCCTCGGCAGCAGGCTGCATCTCGGGAGCAAGGGTTTCCATTGCGGCAGTGGCATTGATCGTCAAGATCACGTCCTCGGCACCCTCACTGCTCAGCGTGATGGTGGCGGTGTGCTCACCAGCCACGGTGGGAGCATAGGTCACAGTGATGGTGGTTCCCTCCTGGGCATCGCTGGCGCTGATGGTGGCGGGAGTAACGGTAAACAGGCCCGTCTCATCGTTGAGCGTGACGGTCACATCACCCTTGAGGTCACTGGCCAGCACATCGATAGTGGCCGTTACAGTACCGAGCACAGCAGCGCTCATCTCAATGGTCTCATTGTCCACAATTATAGTGGGAACAGGAGCGGGAGCCAGCAGGGTCACCTGCTCATGGTTGGAAGCGGCCTTGCTATCATCGGTATAGTTGGCCTCGACATAGAACTCATAGGTCTCGCCGGCGGTCAAGCCCTCAACGGTGTAGGTCTTGGCGGTGATACCAGTGATCACACGGCTATCGGCAGCGCCTTCGCCACTGTAAACGACAGCGTTATAGATGTAGAAGCGCTTACCGTTAGTAGTGCTCTCAATGGTCACTTTCTGTCCGGAGGCAGCAGTCACACCCGTGAGAACCACTTGGTAATCGGTGGCCTCGCTGGTGAGCTGGACGGTCTGGGTCACGTCACCGCAGGTGACCTTGATCGATGTGTTGTCCGAGCCGTAACTCTTGGCATTGAGCGAAACGGTTATCGAGCCGCCGCAGTTGGTCAGGTCAAGAGCCGGTGTGGTCACATAGCCCAACTTAGAGCCACTGCCTAACTTGATGCCGCCACCGACGGCTTCATACACGGCATATCCTGTCCAACCTGCATTGTCGCAGTACTCGTCCAGATTCTCGGCACGATCATAGGTGCCGTCTTTCGTCACATTAATCTTGTCAAAGGTCTCGGTCATCAACGCTGTTCCAGTAGCGCCCACTCGGTTGACATACAAGGTGTAGTCCTTCACATACTGTGCTGCCGTTGCATCGGTCCAGGTTGCGGTAAATGAGGTCTGAGCAACATTGGTAGCAGCGGTCATCACGGGAGCGGTGGTCTGTATGGTGGCAGTGCCGTTCAGGGTAACGGTAACAGCCTCAGCACCCTCGGTAGCCACGGTGATGGTAGCCTCGTGTGTACCGGTAGTGGTAGGAGCATAGGTAATGGTCACATTGGCACCAGCCTCGGCTGCGGTAGCACTGATGGTGGTGGGATTGATGGTGTAAACGCCGTTAGCGTCATTCACCGTCAGGGTCACATCGCCCTTGAGGTCAGCACCCAGCACGTTGAAGGTAGCGGTTGCCGTCTCGCCGGCGTTGGCGGTCATCGTCAGGGTCTCGGGGTCGACGATCAGCTCGGGAGTGGGCTCCAGTGTGCCCTCAAGAGTCACAGTCTCGACATTGGACTGCTTCTTGCTGCCGTCGGTATAGTTGGCCTCAACATAGAACTTGTAGCTACCGCCCTCGTTCAGGCCTGTAACGGTGTAGTTCTTGCCCGTGATTCCGGTGATCACGCGGCGACTGGCATCACCACTCTCGGTGGCCTTGAACATATTGCGGGCTGCACCGGCGACAATCTCCACATTGTAGAGGTACCAGCGCTTCTTGCTTCCCGAGCTGGCGATGGTCACTTTCTGACCCGCAGCTGCGGTCACGCCAGTCAAGACAACAGAGTAGTCGGTGGCTGTACCCGTCAGGGTGACAGTCCCACTGGCGTTGCCACACGAGATGGTCAGCGTGGTGGCATCGGTATTATAGGTCTTGGCATTGAAATTCACTGTAATAGTGCCGCCACAGGTACTCAGGTCAAGCGCGGGGGTCGTCAACGAGCCGCCGTTGCTTGAATTGCCAAATTTGAGTCCTGCACCATCACCAGGATAAACATAGGAGCCCGTCCAGCCAGCGTTGTCACAGTAGTTATCGAGTTGGGAATCAATACGGGTACTCTGAGACTCGCCGCCCGTCACACCACCAAATGCCTCGCTCAGCAAGCTCTGCTGATTGGGATCATACTGCTGCACATACAGCGTATAGTCCTCGACGTTCTCGCTCGGGGTCTGGTCGGTCCAGCTGGCCTTGAATGAGGTGGCGGCCACATTGCTGGCATCAGCCATCACGGGAGCATAGGTCTCAATCTGGCTTCCCTCGGGATAAACCTGGTAGAGCATGTCCTGGTTCTGGCGGAAGTCATAATCACTGTCAATCATGAACGAGCTGATCGCATAGTAGTCGTCATCACTACCACTCCAGCCCCAGTTGACGTGGAACTTGCTGCCATTGTAACCGTCAACGACAAAGGCATGACCATAGGTACCATCGTCACCTCCATACAGGATGGGGCGACCTGCCTGCAGGTCTTCGAGCATCATGGCGACCCACTGGGAATCGCTATAGGACGACCTCCTCACATAGGTAGCACCTGAGTTGTAGCCAAACAACTTCATGCCTTCCAGCTGGTCATCGGAATAGGCTCCACTGCCATCGGGGCCGTAGTCCATCTCACATGACTGGCCGCAGTAGCGCATCAACGTGGCCACTGCCGTTGCCTGGGCGGTGGTATAACTGTTATGATAATAATCATTGATCATGTTATCCCAGTCCAGCGTCGTGCCGGGCAAGGCGGCTACCGAGATGTTGTAAGAAGAGGTCTTGTAGGATGGCAGGGCAGGCAGTGTGCTGGGATATTTCCAGTAGTACATCACCTGGGCCATCGCCGTTGCCACACATCCGGTATAGCACTTAGAGCCCGAATAGCTGGGGCACTGGTTCCAGTAAGGTGCATCCTGGTCCCAGGTGCAGGGGAGCAAGGGTGACACGGTAGTGGCGCGCAGCATCGTCGATGCGTCATCGCTCAAGCGGCGCACTTCGAGCCTGGGATTCTTGAACAAGAATTCCATCTGCTCCTTGTACTGGCTCAACCACCAGCGCAGGTTGCTGGGGATGGTGTTCATGTCGAGGGTGCCATTGCCATAGCCCAGGATTTCCTCGGCACGGTCATCACCACTGACGATGACATAGCCACCACCCTCATAGTTAAACACATAGTAGTCATTGCACTTAGCATTCACCGCCGACTTCTCGGCATGGGCCAGTTTCATGTTGGCACTCGATGCCATGAAACGGGTCCCCGGCTTGCTGTTCAAGAACTGGATAGCCTTGGCCTGAGCCATCTGGCTATCCACATTGGCTGCTGTCATGTTGGCCACGGTGAGGGCCATCATCACGAGCATCAATGATTTCAAGAAATTCATGATTCTCATTAGGGTTAATGATAATTAAATAGTTAATAAAGAAGTTGTTAGTTAGTTGTTAGTTGGCATCAGTAAATGCCAATAACCTATAGTCTAAAAACTGAGTATCAAATCGATGAGAGCGTTGATGTCGGCAACGTTCACCTCGCTGTCACCGTTGATGTCAAGTGATGGGGCTCCTGTGTCGCCCGTCAAGATGGCATCGAGCAGGGCGTTGATGTCGGCAATATTCACCTCGCCGTCACCGTTCACGTCGCCCTTGAGGGAGGGCAGCTCGTCTATGAGGGCATAATGGGTAAACAGAATCCACACGTCGGCCCAGATGTAATCTTCTCTCACCCACTCGTCGGCAACATAGACCGTTGCGTGTTCATAGGCCCACAAGGAAAAGCAATCATCGCCCGCCGTGAGCGGTGGCAACTCGGGGTGCATGATGAGTGACGTGAGTGACGGGCAGCCGTAGAAGGCTTGGTAGCCAATCGAATCCACGCCGGCACCCATGGTCACGGTGGTCAAGTTGAGGCAATCGCTGAAGGCTCCTTCCTCGATGAGTTTCACCCCATCGCCTATCACGACATCGGTCAAGGCGCGACACATGGCAAACGACCAATACCCTATCGACTCTACCCCGTCGCCGATGGTCGCTGTCTTTAACCCGGTGCAATTCATGAAGGCTCCATCGCCCAGTTTCTTGACCGTGCCTGGAATGGTAACCTGTGACAGACGGCTGCAACCATTGAAGGCATAGTAACCGATCTCCTCCAGGCCCCCAGGCAAGCTGAGTGACGTCATCTTGCTGCAATATTCAAATGCGCTATAGTCAATCAACCGCACCGACGCGGGGACGACCACACGACTCAGGTTGGTGCAATTCTTGAAGGCATACTTGCCGATGGTTTTTATCGTCGATGGCAAGGTGACACTGGTCAGATTGCGGCAATTCCTGAAGGCGTTGTTTCCGATGGCCGTTACTGTGTGGGTCACACCATCGCTGGTGACCTGGCTGGGAATGTTGACCGTGCCGCTATAGGAGGCATAGTCCTCATTGCGATACGTCACCTTAACACCGTCATCGGTCTTCTTGTAGTAGATGCCATCCACCTCAAAGTCGTAGGGGGCAATCGTCACCCCAAACTCAAAGGGATACAACTCGGTGATCATCTGTTGATTGGTATTGTAATCCAAAAACGCATCGAGGGCAAAGTAGCCGTTCCAGCTGCCTTCCCAGCCCCAATCGATATAGAACCGACTGCCGTTATAGCCACACACGACAAAGGCATGACCGCTATCGCCACCAAAACCGGCATACAGGATGGGGCGATGCGCCACGAGGTCGGCAACCATCATGTCACGCCACTCTTGGGCAGAATAATCGTTGCGATCGATTAAACAAGTGGCAGGATTGTAACCAAACATGCGCATGGCCACTACCTGGTCTTCACACATGGCACCACTGCCGCTGGGGCCGTACCCCATGCGGCTGGCTTGGCCGCAATAACGCATCAGCGTGGCAACAGCATTGCCCTGCTCTGGGGTATAGGTGAAGGGGGGGCCATAGGCATCCAGCATATTGTCCCAATCCAGCGTGACAGGAGGCAGGTCGGGAAGGATGATCTCGCCATACATGGTCGAGTAACCGATCAAGTCGGGCAAGTCGTTGGGGTACTTCCAGTAGTACATCACCTGGGCCATCGCTGTAGCCACACAGCCTGTAACACAACGCTTGCCTTTATAGTAAGGGCACATGTTGTTGTAGGGCTCGCTCTGAGACCAGGTGCTGTACAACAACGGGCTCACCGTTGTGGCACCCGCCATGGCTGGCAGTAGCTGGACCTGAGCTCCTGGATGGGAATGCAGCCAGTCGATCTGCTCCTTGTAGTGGCCGAGCATCCACGCCAGGTTGCAAGGCAAGTCGGTCATGTCGATCGCTCCCTCGCCATAGGCCAGCACCTCCTCGGCACGGTCATCGCCCGAGATGATGATAAAGGCACCGTCATCGCCCGTGGTGAACACATAGTAATCACTCGCACCTGCCACGGCCTGTGACGGCTCGACATAGGTCAGGCGCAAGTCGGTAGCAGAGGGAATCAGTCGTCCCGCGGCATGAGAGTTCACAAATTGATTGGCTCTCGACAATGCCGATGCGGCATCGACGGGTGCCGCTCCCACGCTAGGGGCTACCAGGCACAGCATGGACAGCAGCCAACACAGTTTAATGCCTTTTTTCATATTATTAGTTTTTAGTTGTCAGTTTCTAGTCCCTAGTTGGCATTCGCAAAAACCTATAGTCTATAACCTAAACCCCCAAAATCAGGTCAATGACAGCGTTGATGTCACCGATGTTCACCTCACCGTCATAGTTCACGTCAAACATGTAGTTGCGCGAGGGTGCGCTCAGGATGGCATCGATGACCGCATTGATGTCGGCAATGGTGATCTCTCCGTCGCCATTCACATCTCCCTGGTCATGATCCATATCGATTCCTGTCATGCTGGTGAACCATGGCCAGAAGAGGGCTTGCTTGTAACTGTCGCGGGAATCATACGGCACATAGAGTGTAGCCTTCCTATAGACGTTGTTATAAAAACAGGAGGAAGAAGGCAAGACGGGAGGCGTGAGGGCACGGCTCTTCACGGTCCTGATCACTTGACACGAGGCAAATGCCTTGTCTCCTATCGAGGCCAGGCTGCGACCCAGTGTCACACTATTCAACTTGCCGCATTTCTCAAACGCCTGATCCCCCAGGACGGTCACCTCGTCGGGAATGGTCACACTCGTCAATGCGGAGCAGGAACTGAAGGCCGAATTGCCAATGCGGATGAGGTGCTTGGGCAAGGTGAGCGATTCCAGCGCACTGCATCCACTCAAGCCGCTTGCCTCTATCTCCTCCACGCCGTCGGGGAGGTCAAGATGGGTGAGCTTGGTGCAGTCGCTCAACGCATGTTCTCCTATTATGATCAACGATTGGGGTAAAGTAATGTCAACCAGACCACTGCAAGAGGAGAATGAGGCATATCCCAGCGATTCCACGCCCTCGGGAAGGGTCAACGTCTTCAAGCCAGTACACCCGTAGAAGGCCTGCCGGGTAATTCCCTTCATGCTACCGGGCAACTGCAGGTGCTTGATGCCGGTGCAATAGGCAAAGGCTGCGGTGCCCATCCCGGTCACGCCATCCTCGACGGTCAAGGACTCCAAACCGTAGCACTCGATAAAGGCATTGGACTTGACATAACGGTCGATGACAAGATGCTTCAACTCTTCACCGCCCACAAACAGGTGATGGGCATAGCTCAAGGGATTGGAATAGTGTTCAGCAAAGTCAATGTCCAACCAACAGTCCAGACTAGGGGTCTCGACGCGAGTGAGAGCCAAGCAGTCATAGAACGCCTGCTCACCGATGGTCTTGACCGATGCAGGAATGGTTATTGACTCCAGGGTCACACAGTCAATAAAGGCCTGCCTGTCGATAGAGGTGATACCCTCGGGCAACTGCACGCTGGTGAGGCCCAAACAGTTCCTGAAGGCCTGCGGGCCAATCGCAGTGACGGGCAAGGTCTTGCCGTCACACTCAACATGGGACGGGATGACGACCTCACCGCTATAGGAATCAAATCGGGTGTCGCGGCTGGTCACGACAACCCCTGAGCGATTGTCATTATACTTGTAGTAGATGCCATCCACCTCTACATCATGATTGGACGTGATGGCTGGCTCGACATCGGTATTAGGATGGATATTGTGCAGGATCTCTTGACTGGCTCCAAAGAAATAACCCCTCACGATAAAGGCATCAAGGGCAAAATAGCCGTTTCCTGTGTTGCCCCAACCCCAATTGATATGGTATTTACCGTCATAGTAACCATCGAGCACAAAGGCATGTCCGCCTTCATTGGGATCATTGCCCGAATACAGGATGGGCTGACCGGCTTCCAGGTCCTGCTTGAGCAACACATCCCAGTCCTCACGACTATAGTTCTCGCGATGCAGGTGGGAGGCACTGCGGCTATAACCAAAGCTCATCATTCCGGTGAGCTGATCCCTCACATAGGCACCACTGCCCGATGGGGAATAGCCCATGCGACAGGACTGGCCGCAATATCGCATGAGCATGGCCACGGCCTCGCCCTGCTCGGGCGTATAATCCTGGGCATAGGAGTCTATCATGTTATCCCAGTCGATGGGCTTGGACGGAAGAGCGTCAACCACCATGTTATAATGCCGGTTCATATAGGAGCCCAGCGATGGAGCCTTAGAGGGATAATGCCAGTAGTACATCACCTGGGCCATCGCTGTAGCGACACAACCGGTCACGCTGCGTTCGCCATTATACACCGGGCACTGGTCATTGTACGGCTCGGACTGGCTCCAGGTACAAGTCAGCATGGGTGGGATAGCAAACCCAGGGTCATCGATGGGTAGCTGACTGACGGTTTCCACCTGAACCGACGGGTGAGCGTGCAGCCACTCGATTTGGGTCTTATACTGGTTGAGCATCCACTCCAGGTTACAGGGTAGATGGGTCATGTCGATGGTGCCCTCACCGTAGGCCAGCACTTGCTCGGCACGGTCATCGCCTGGCACGATGACAAAGGCATCACCGCCCTCCACGTTGAACACATAGTAATCACTGGCACCTGTCATTGCTACCGACGGCTCGGCATGGGCCAACCGGAAGCTAGCCGCTGCGGGCATCATCCGTCCCGCACCATGGGTCGTTACACACTGTGAGGCTCTTGCCAGGGCTGTCGCCACATCTACAGGGGCGGCTGCCGCTCCCACGGCCACGAGGCTCAACATAGCCAGTAGCCCGCACTTTAGGATACTTTTCTTCATATTTTTACTTTTTTGTTCTCTGTTTCTAGTCCCTAGTTTTCAGTTTCCAGTCCCCGGTTGGCACTCGCTAACGCCTATAGCCTATAACCTAGAGCCTAAAATCAAATCAATGACAGCGTTGATGTCGCCGATGTTCACCTCGCCGTCACGGTTCACGTCAGCAGTCTCGCTCGCCTCATCCTGGTCACCACTCAGGATCACTTCGATCAGCTCACTCACGTCGGCAATGGTCACCTCACCGTCACCGTTCACGTCTCCGTTGGGTCGTGGCGGCACGGGCATGTACATCAACGAGGCCGTGCCACTGCCGGCATCAACGGCCATCGCGCGGATTGGCTTATTCATGTATCCGCCAGTAAAGACACGTGCGGCTGGTGTGGAATAATTGGTCAGTGAGTCCAGTCCGCCCAGGGGCCACGTGTCGGTCGAGTTATTGGCCCCTGACAATATGTTGTCGGCTGGGATAATCGTCATGCGCTGGTGGCCCGAGTTGTTGTTGGGCGTGTTGTTGACCCACGCCTCCTTGTCATAATCCACATGCAGGATCAAGATACCTTCTCCTGGCAAGAACGCGTCCCAACCTGTCTGGGTGCGGTATTCCAGCAGGTAGTACTCATCGGGGTTGGCATCGTTCACCACCTTGACAGCCGTACCCTGGTCGGAGTTCAGGGGAGCCAGTGTATATTGGGTATTCTCAACTGGGTCGATAAGATCCATCCACCCCATGTAATGACGTTCATAGGAGCTATAGCCCGCTGGGGTATCACCTCCATCCAGGTAACAACCGTGATCCATCAGGGACCAGTTGCTCATGCCATAGGCTCGGCCATTATTGGTAGGATAGAAGTCTGGCAAACCCAAGCAGTGGCTGAACTCGTGGCAAAAGGTGCCGATGCCATCAATGTTGGTACTCAGGTTGTTGCTGCCCTCCAACTCATTAAACACGGCAAACTTGTTGATGGTCACTCCATCCAACTGGAATGGGCCGGTAACGCTACAGTTCCAATCGTAGGCCTCCTGCATGTCCCACTGGCAAGGCCATACCGACTCGGGCACCCGCTGCCACGCCTGCGCTTCACCCACACCGGCATACAGCACGACAACCACATCCACAATGCTATCGTTATCGTTATCATAGCGGGAGAAATCCACATCGTCCAGTCCTGTACAGGCATCATAAATCATCGTTCCCAGTTGAGTATCGACCTCGGTGCCATAGATGCGCACGTTGGCGCCGTAAAAGGCTCGATTGTTGGGCAACTCCACAGGACCCAGGATGTCAAATTGCGGTGAGAACGCTCCTCTCGACTGCGACTGGAAGTAGTGCAGGCAACTCTTGTCCTTCTCGTTAAACTGGATCTGAAACGTCGCCTTGGGGTCGTCGCTATAGAAGGGTATATCGGTGTAACTCACCAGAATGACGGGGATGCGTGGTGAACCGATGGTAGGCACCTGGGGATTATCGTTGGCTTCGTCGCGGCGAGGCGCGCGCTGCCGAGACGTCCCGAGCATCATCTGGTCACGATAGGCTGCGACAAATGCCACCTCCTCGATGCTACGGCTATCCTTGTCATGAGCCACCACATCGCTCAACGACCCGCCGGCGACATAACAATAATCGCCTTTGTCGTTACGGGCGACGGTCATGCCGTCCAGGGTCATGAGCGAGCGGTGAAGTTCACCTCCACCCATCACCAGCGTGACCGTGGTTCCGTCACTCTGGGTAAACACGCAGGGCTGGGGCTTGGCAGGAACCGCCATCAACACAGCACAGTAAACGATGGCCGCCATGGCCGATAATAATATCCTTCTTGTAAACATGATTTTTTATCTTATTTCACGAACTGGATAATTGCCAAATTTAATATCAATATACATTCGCATCGCCCGCTTCAGGTCATGCGGGTTCTCTTCGTCCTGAAAGCTGTCAATCTTCCACAACCCGCGCTCATTGACCATGAGCAACGTCACGGGTTTGGCATGACCCAGGTTGTGCAACAGAAACTCGACCTGGACCATGTGGGGAGAGTAAGCCAGCGCCTTCACGTCACTCACCGACAGGTCCTTCCAGTCTTGAGCCATTATCCAGTAATCGAAATCAAAGAAGCCCATCTCGCCATGAAAATCAATGCTGTCTATCCTATTGACCACATTCAACAGTTGGTTCCACCCGCGTGAACAGTACTCAGCATTGAACTGCTTGCGTTTCTCTTCAAGGGCTGTGAGATCGAGCGCAGTGTCCTCGTCATTATAGGCTTTAAAAACCGTTGCATAGATTTCCTTAACGCGGTTTTCAACCTTGGTCGCCGTCAGCTGGTTGGTAGCGCCGAGGGCTTGATTTGAAATCACATAATCACAACTTACTGGTTTACAACTCTCTAGCCAAATGAGATAAGCGCCCAGCAACAAAGTTATGATTAAGCAAATTATTAAAATGACGATTTGTTTCATATCATCGATCAATTATTTGATTGAATTACAATCCAATCCCGCAAAGGTATATTTTTTTCTACTCATTGACAAGACTTCAATCAAAAAACACATTTATTAAAAACAAAATACACACATCGACGGGGTTCTTCAATTGGATTGTATTACCTTTGCGGTTACAATATGTTAAAGGTAGTTGCCATCATGCTCAGCGGGATGGCCGTCGGGTTCCTGTTGAGGAAACGGCGGCTACGTGTCGTGCCACATGCTGTGACGCTATTCATCTGGCTGCTATTGTTCTTCCTGGGCGTAGAGGTGGGTGAGAATCCGCAGGTCGTGGGCGGCATACGCAAACTGGGGCTTGAGGCCCTGTGGCTCGCCATGGGCGGTATCGCTGGCACCATCTTGTTCTCATGGCTCCTGTGGCGATGGGTCAATCCCAAGAAAGGAGGCCAGCAATGAAAGGGAGCCTCATCATCGTAGCATTCTTCATCCTGGGTATCGTGTGCGGCCTGATGCACTGGCTTCCCGACTTGAACGCCTATGGCAACGTGAGTTACCTGACGTTGTGTGCCCTGTTGTTCTGTGTGGGCGTGACGGTGGGCAACAACACCGCGATGTTGAAGACATTCCGCAACCTGGACCGCCGCCTGATGCTGCTGCCACTGATGACCATCGTGGGGACGCTTCTTGCCACAGCGATTGCCGCTCTCGGGTTGCCACACCGCAGTGTCACCGACTGCCTGGCCATTGGCTCGGGATTCGGCTACTATTCCTTGTCAAGCATTTTCATCACACAATACCGCGGACCCGAATTGGGCACTATCGCTCTGCTGGCCAACATCATCCGTGAGGTTTTCACCTTGCTGGGGGCGCCCTTGCTGGTAAAATACTTTGGCCCGCTCTCCCCAATCTCCTGCGGGGGTGCCACAACGATGGACACCACACTGCCCATCATCACACGCACCAGCGGGCAGGACTTCGTCATCCTGTCGCTATTTCATGGCTTCCTGGTCGATTTCTCGGTTCCTTTTCTTGTCACCTTCTTCTGCACCCTGTAGTGCCCCCCTACTGGGCGCACACCTCGCGGGGGAAAGTGTCGATTTGCTTCATGCGCTTCAGGATGGTCTTGTGCATCTTGCGCATCTTGGCGCTGGGATGGGCACTGTCTCGCTCCAGCGGGTTAGGCAGCGACACGGCAATGTAGGCGCACTGATCGCGGGTCAAGCGGTCGGGCGTGGTGTTGAAGTTGTAACGGGCTACAGCATGGGCACCATAGATGCCCTTACCCATCTCGATAGAGTTGAGATAAACCTCCATGATGCGCTCTTTACCCCAGATGGCCTCGATCAAGAACGTGAAATAGGCCTCCAGGCCTTTACGCAGCCACGACCGTTTTTGCCACAGGAATACGTTGCGGGCCGTCTGCTGGCTGATGGTGCTGGCTCCGCGTTGACGCTTACCCTCCTGTGCCTCGATCTGGGCCTTCTGGATCTGTTCCAGGTCAAAACCCTTGTGCTTGAGGAAGAGGTTATCCTCGCTGGCCATGACCGCTTGAGGCAAGTGATGGGTGATGCGCTCCAGCGGCACCCAATGATGGTTGATGGTGGGCGCTTCGCCACGGGCCATCTGCTCCACAGCGCGAATGAGCATCAACGGTGTAACATACACCGGGATATACTTCAATATCACCACCGACAGGATAGTCGAGGTAAAGAAGAAAATCAATATGTTGCGTATCCAGCGAGTGAACTTATTCATAACCTATTACCATAACCTAAAGCCCATTAACACAATCAGGGCACAAGCCCTTGAGGACATAGTTGATACTGTGCACCTGGAAATTGCCAGGAAGGGCAACCAGCGGCACGTGGGTCGTCTGCAAGCAGAAGGTGCGGCCACACTTCTCGCAGTTGAAGTGGGCATGAAGGTGATCAATGGCCCCCTCATCCTCGCCGCAGTGGCAATCGGAACTGCACACGGCATACTTGAACATTCCCGTGCCGTCATCGATGGCATGGATGAGATGATGGGTCAGGAACAAGGTGATCGTGCGGTAGATGGTTGACTTGTCCACCGTGTCCAGCTCGTCCTCCAGACTCTGTAACGAGAAGGCATCATCGTGCGCCATCATCGTGCGCAACAGCAGGATGCGCATCGCCGTGGGTTTCACGTCGTGCTGCTCCAGCCGGGAAACATATTTACTCTCGTCAACCATCATCACTTGACCTCAAACAAGGAAAAATTAACCTTACCATAGACCCGCTGCTGCGAGAAATGGGGCAATGTGCTGAAGTCATGCTCACGTGGATGCTCCATGACAAACAGCGTGCCCTCATGCACGAGCGGGGAATCAAGCACCAGCTTGGGGATGTCGCCAAAACGCGGCATATCGTAGGGCGGGTCGGCAAAGATGATATCAAACGACTGGCGACACGTGGCAACAAACTTGAACACATCACCTCGAATGAGCGTCAGGTTGGGGTCGCCCAACTGTTGCTGCACACGCTTGATAAACTCAGCCTGCACGCGAGCTTTCTCGACCGATGTCACATGGGCACAGCCGCGGGACAGGAACTCAAAACTCATCGCCCCCGTGCCGGCAAACAGGTCAACCACCGTCTTGCCCTCCAGGTCGATGATATTGCCCAGCACGTTGAACAGGTTTTCGCGAGCCATGTCGGTCGTGGGGCGCGCGGTGATGTTGGTGGGCACGTCAAAGCGACGGCGGCCATATTTACCACTGATTATTCGCATAGGGCAAGCAGTATCAATTCCAGTGGTGCCTGCATCGCGTTGCGACCCAGCCGCATGGCAGCAGCGGGATACACGGCAGGCATCACATATTTCACATATTTTCTCAACTCGGGTGTCATCGCCGCACGCACCTCATTGTCACCCATGAGCTGCAACTCGTCGGTGAGCTGGTCCAGGCTATAGGTGCGCCAGGCGTTCATGGCAAAATAAGCAGCATCCTGGACGTTGGTATAAGGATAGGTGTTAGCACACAGGAACTCTCCCTTGCGGTAGATGGCCAGATCCATCTTGTCCCTCTCAACGTTGAGGAACATCCGGGAGATGTCACTGTCGCGGTCCTGTTCCTTGAAGTACTCACACAGCGGCATCAAGTGATGGTAGGTCATGGGGTAGCTGAAGGTGCGGCCCAGGAATGCCTGCATCCCGCGCGGCATGAGATAGGCGATCTTCACGCCATGCTGCGGCAGGGTGCACACGGCTGCTTCCTCGTCCTGACCGGGAAAAGCATGGAGCACCAGCGACATAGCATCCTCATCGCTGCATTGACTTGGCAGTAGCACAAAGTGCTGCGAATGCACTACAACCCGCACTCGCTTGTACTCGTTGAGCAATACTGGCGTATTATAGATAGCATCCTCTAGACCCTGCAAGGAATCATCAACGGTTGCAACCTCACTGGCAATGAGCGAGTTGGCCACAGTTGGCGTAAAGAGGATATAATTTACCCGCTTGTCATTGATCGACACCAGCAGTTCCCAAGCCTCGGGATGCTCAATATTAATCTTCTGGTTCCCTTTCATTATCCTGCAAAGGTAGTGCAAGTCACGCGCAATTCCAAATTTATTTGAGATTTCCAGCGATTCCACCCGGCAGCAAGTACCGCCCTCTGTCTCAAAAAAAGCCGCCCCACACACCAAAAAAAACGTGGATTTCTTGTCCATAAATGGCAAATCGTTTAATTTTGCACTTCATCAGTCACTCTTTACTTATAGACTTTCACATCAATAAATATGTCCAACAAACTCATCCTGGCGATAACCCTGCTGCTCACGCTCGTGATAGCTGCTTGCTCGGGCGGCGATAAGGTGTCCAACGAGCAATTTGCATTTCTTGACAAGATAGGCATCACTGTCACCGATCAACTTTTATTGGGCGACACGCTCGCCCTGCCCGACGTGTATTGCGGTGACCCCGAACAGGAAATCAGTGACCTCAAGGGGAAAAGACTCAACAGCGAGCAGCACGAGGCGCTCATCGTCCCCATTGGGCATGGTTTCCCCGACGGAATGAGCGACTGGCGGTTGCTGGGCATCAAGGACATGGGCAATGGCATCACGCTGGGAGCCTTCTACGCCGGCAGCAATGTGGGATATAGTCTCGACTTGATCACCTTTGACAAGCAGGGTCACGTGCTTGATGCCATGAATGCGCGCGAGCAGCACATCACGTGGCGCATCAACACATCTGACCTCAACGACAACAATTCCTACTCTCTCGACGCGCTCATCACCTTCAGGAACGATGAAGTGACCCTACACCGCACGATGAGCCGCTGTGTCATGGACTATGAGAAAGACATCAAGACCAAGCCGCAATGGCAAGCGACCTGGCAACAGCGCTACACGGTGAACAGCAAGGGACACTTTGTGATGCACGCTCAAGAACTGGTGGACAAGCAAGGCCCGGTGGATGAATATGCCTGCACCGAATACAGGTCGTGGGACATGCAGGTGTGCTCACTCTATGACACGGGGGTGATGGACACATGGAACGACTTTGCCGCTGTTATCGACACCTCATTTGCACACGATTATCCCTATAATCCTTTCCCGCAGGACGTTTCGGAACTTTACAAGGCAAATCCCCAGCGTTTCTTGAACTGGCTTGCCATGCCACAACACAGGGCCAGCCTCCTGTCACGCAACTTCAAGTTGAAACCGGCCTACCGCCCTGCCCTGCTCATGGAAATCGCGCGCATCGACGACACTGAAAGCCGCATGTGGCTCAGCACACTCGTCAAGTCGTGGGACGACAAGCCCCTGACCCAGCACCCATAACCGCCCCGCATTGCAGGACACCCGCACCATATTTTATCAGCCCCATGGGCGAGAAATCATAAAATTTAAACAAAACTGAAATTTTATCATCTCGGGCCGTTGCCCAATTTAAATTTGAGGCCTCGGTTATGCATGATTGTACGGTTGTCCTGCTCTGGATGCCGTGAGGTGTTGCAAAAATGAGGGAAAACCATTACCTTTGCAGATTGAATCTAAATCGACAAGAATAATATGGCAACAGTTGACGACAAGAAAATCATCTTCTCGATGGTGGGCGTGAGCAAAACCATCCAGCAGAACCAGAAGCAAATTCTCAAGAACATCTACCTCTCGTTCTACTATGGCGCCAAGATCGGTATCATCGGTCTGAACGGTGCCGGTAAATCCACGCTGATGAAAATCATCGCCGGCTTGGAGACACAGTATCAGGGACAAGTGGTATTTGCTCCGGGCTACACAGTGGGCTATCTGCCCCAGGACCCGCAACTCGACCCCACCAAGACGGTCAAGGAGGTCGTGCAGGAGGGTGTCCAGCACGTGGTGGACACATTGAAGGAGTTTGAGGACATTAACCTCAAGTTTGGACTGCCTGAGTACTATGAGGATCCCGAGAAGATGGACAAGCTGTTTGCCCGACAGGCCGAGCTGCAGGACATCATCGACGCTACCGATGCCTGGAACTTGGACAACCGCCTGGAGCGCGCGATGGATGCACTGCGATGCCCCGAGGGCGACCAGTTGACCGAGCACCTGAGTGGTGGTGAGCGCCGCCGCGTGGCCCTGTGCCGCCTGCTGTTGCAGAAACCCGACGTGCTACTGCTCGATGAGCCCACCAACCACCTCGACGCCGAGTCGATCGACTGGTTGGAGCAGCACCTCCAGCAATATGAGGGCACGGTGATTGCCGTGACCCACGACCGCTATTTCCTCGACAATGTGGCAGGCTGGATTCTGGAGCTTGACCGTGGCGAGGGAATACCCTGGAAAGGCAACTACAGCAGCTGGCTGGAACAGAAGACCCTGCGACTGGCACAAGAGGAGAAGACCGAGAGCAAGCGCCAGAAGACCCTGCAACGGGAGTTGGAATGGGTGCGCATGGCCCCCAAGGCCCGTCAGGCCAAGGGCAAGGCGCGTCTCAACAGCTATGACAAGCTATTGAATGAGACCGTCAAGGAAAAGGAGGAGAAACTCGAGATCTTTATCCCTAACGGTCCCCGCTTGGGCAACAAGGTCATCGAGGCACAACATGTGGCCAAGGCCTTCGGCGACAAGTTGCTGTTCGACGACTTGAACTTCATGTTGCCCCCCAATGGCATCGTGGGCGTGATCGGTCCCAACGGTGCTGGCAAGACGACGCTGTTCCGCTTGATCATGGGCCTGGAGAAGCCCGACAGCGGCACCTTTGAGGTCGGCGAGACGGTCAAGGCGGTCTATGTGGATCAGCAGCACACGAGCATTGACCCCGACAAAACAGTCTATGAGGTTATCTCGGGCGGTGTGGAGCTGCTGCGAATGGGTGGACGTGACGTGAACGCCCGCGCCTACCTGTCGCGCTTCAACTTCAGCGGCGTGGACCAGCAGAAGAAGTGCGGCGTCCTCTCGGGCGGTGAACGCAACCGCCTGCAGCTGGCATTGGCATTGAAGGAAGAGGGCAACGTCCTCTTGCTTGACGAGCCCACCAACGACATCGACGTCAACACCCTGCGCGCCCTTGAGGAGGGTCTTGAGGACTTCGCCGGCTGTGCCGTGGTCATCAGCCACGACCGCTGGTTCCTGGACCGCATCTGCACCCACATCCTAGCCTTTGAGGGGAACAGCAACGTGTACTTCTTTGAGGGTTCCTACAGCGAGTATGAGCAAAACAAGCTCAAGCGCCTGGGCAAGGAAGAACCCACCCGCGTGCACTACCGCAAGCTAACCGATTAATAATCAGGTTAGTGGTTAATGGTTAGTGAGAAAGAAAAATAAGACAGAAGAGCCCTCAGGGTCATCTATGCCGTGGCTCCCGCCACGGCCCCCCAACGACACCAAACAACAAAAAATAAAAAACATGAAACATCTGGTTTTAATCATTCTAGCACTGGCAATCGTGTCATGTACCGGCAAGTGGCAGCACGGTGACGACATCAATAACGGCCACGACTTCTTGTGCAGTGCAGGCATCGGTGAAGACTCGCTGATTCTCAGCGGCAGCGACTTCCGCTATGACAACGACGGCGAGGCTCTGCCTCACCGCATCCTGGACCTCGCCACCTGCCAAGCCATCGGGCTCGACAGGGTGATGCATGTGGACACCAACACGACCATCGTGCGCGTGTGGGGCGTGAAAGATTACCCCGACAAGGGTATCTGCCTGCTGCTGGGACAAACGTCCTACAGCGACACCCGCACTTGCTGGCTGGCCACATTTGACAAGAACGGGATGATGGATTTCATGCGTCTGGGCGAATGCGGCGGCATGAATCTTTCCTACTGGGACGACATCGACGAGCACACCCGCCTCGTGGGCATCGACTCGATGCACCTGGTCATGCCCGAGGCATGGGGAAAGCCCATCAATGTGAGTCGCTGGATTTCCTACAACCAGATGCGTGATGGTGTGGACACCGACTCCACCCTGTGGTTCATCGATAACGAACTGCCTGTGACCATCGGTGGTGACGGCCACTTCACCATTGGCAAAATCGGCACCGTCTATAGTGCCGACACCACCCTGCTCACCCCCTACTGGCGCTACAAGCGTCAACTGGAAGTGATGGCATGGACTCCGCTGAGCGACACCACCTTCTGTGACCGGCTGGAAATACTGCTTGATGAGGCCCAGGGACACATCACCGAGCCCAACCAGCTACTGGGCGACTTCCACACCCTCATCATGGGCCGCCTGTACTGCGACACCCAGGGCGTGATGCAATGGTGCCTTGACCACCCCGACGCACAGCTCACCCAAGGCATGGTCAAAATCCTCAAGGAAGTCAGCCCCGAGTGGACCCTCAACGAACTCCAGAAAATCAAGGACCCCAAAATCCTCACCCGCAGCAAGCAACTCGTCGGCCTGAAGTGACCACCCCAAAACAGGTCAAATAACTGGAACAACAACAAACAACCCAAACAACATATTAAAAAAGTTGTCAAAGTTGTTTATTGTTGTTCCAGTTGTTTGAAAAAAAAAGTTTGTCTGAAAAAAAGTTGTCTGAACGCCGATTACACGTCGGCAGCGTGGAGCAGCGAGGCGATGGTCTGCCACAGGACGGTAAGGGTGACGATGCCCATCGAGGCATTGTAGAGCAGGTCGCGCACGGTGACGGCTCCCCAGTCCTGGCTGCGCCACATCATCAGCCAGCACACGATACAGGCCACTAGAGCCATGGCATACAAGACCGTTGTGAGCCATGAGCCCCCAGGACGCTTCTCGGGCAGCTTGTTGAGCACACGGCGGGTAAACCAGGGGTTCTCCCCTGGGTCATGGGCACCTTGCTTGAGCACTTGTGCCAGTTTCTTATCTTCATCGATGGTATTCATATCTTGATAACGTTTCATTGGTCAATAAATTGTTTCATTTTCCCCTTGGCACGGTAGATGAGCGACTTGACCGAGCCTTCGGGCAACTGCATGATCTTGGACACCTGCTTGAGCGGCTGGTCCTCGATATAGAACAGAGTGATGGCGACACGCTCATTGTCACTCAATCCTGTCAATGCACGCTGCACGGTCATCGACGCGTCGATGGCGTCGCTGGCTGCCGTGCTCACGTCTGACAGTCGGGTGATGTCCTCGACATGCTCCTCGTGGTGACGGCGAGCGTGATTGTAGAACTCATTGTAGGCAATGCGGTATAGCCAGGTGCCGAAAGACGAAAGCCCCTTGAAACCGCGCACGCCCACGTATGCCTTGATGAACGTCTCCTGCGCCAGGTCGTCGGTCAGCATTTCGTCGCCCATGGTCAAGTTCAGCAGGAACCGACGCACGCGCGGCTGATAGGCCTCGACGAGCCTGCCGAATGCGTCCCGGTTGTCGGCAAGGGCGCATTGCGACAGCAGTCTTATTTCATCAAGTTTGGATAGCATCTCCAGTTTTTTTTCGTTTTATTCTCGACTTCTCGATTATTCGACTCCTCGATCATTCGAGTAATCGATTATTCGAGTAATCGAGAAAAAATCCCATTAATAAGGTTGATAGGGGCTCTCCTCGCTCTCCTTGTAATCGTTATCAAATGCTGGCGGCACGGGAATGCCCTCACGCATCGGCTCCTGTTGAGGCTGGGAGCCGCGTTGCTGCTCGGCACGCTTCCAGGCCTCTTTCAACGTCTTCTGCTCTTTATAGATAATGAAGCCCTTGCACACGCCCACAACAATCAGCGCCAGGCCGATGGGCCAGAAAGGATTCTCAAGGTCACCGATTGCCACACTGAAGAGTACCAGCAATGTTCCCCACCCTATCCACTTGACAGCGGGCATCAGGGCGCGCCAGTTGATCATGTCGGTCATCACGATGGGATTACTGGCCGTCTGACCCTGAATGGGTGTTCCCACGGGCACACCGCCCTGCTGCGGCGAAGATGCCACATTCACCACAGGTGGCGCTTGAACAACGGGCTGCTGCACATAGATGGCGCTGCGCTTCACGTCGTTCAGCGACAATTCATTCAGCGGATAATTGTTCTCGATGGCCTTCTCAATGACACGGTACTTGTTGCGGCGGTTCAAGAAGCGGAACAGTAACACCAGGGCCACCAGAGCCAGCAAGCAGAATGAGCCGCTGATGATCATTTGCTTAACCACACTGGCCCACTGGTTGCTGATCTCCTTGATGTCCTCGGGTGCAAGCTCGCCCTGGCGGCCATTAATCTCAACAGTCGTACCGCCCCCCTTGGTCAACGTGTCGTCGAGGGCTTCATTGATCTTCTGATTCACCTTCTGCAAGTCCACGCCACTCACGGTCACAGGCCTGTTGCCTGCACTAGTGGCAGTCGTGTCGCCCTTCATAGCCACTTGAGCCTTGCTGGCTGGTGCCGCAGGATTCGTTGGGGCTGCGATAGCGGGCAATGCCATCATCAGCGTCACAGCGAGTGTTAAAATCGTCTTTCTCATTGTTTATGTTTTTTAATCGTTGATAATTGTTGCTTGTCTCAAGAGCTCCATGGGCCATCATCACCTCATCAAAGCTCCCGTTCATGCATTAGATGCAGCAACACATTAAAAAAGTTGCACAAAGATGAAAAAAATTTCAGAAATAATCCCTAACTTTGTGGCTAATAACCCAAAAAACTTTTTTCAATCACTCAATTATTACCATTATGATAAAACGTGTCATCCAACTGTTACTGCTCGTCACCATTGCTATAACAGCAAGCAGCAGCACCTCAGCCCAAGCACAGAAACGCGAGATGCGCGCCGCATGGGTCGCTACCGTCTATCGCATCGACTGGCCGACCAGCGTTAACAACGCCACAGCCCAGAAAAATGAGCTCATTGCCTATCTAGACAATCTCAAGGCACAGAATTTCAATGCCATCTTCTTGCAGGTGCGCATGATGTGTGACGCGTTCTACAAGTCCAGTTACGAGCCGTGGTCAAGCTACCTGACGGGCACACGCGGCAAGGCCCCCGGCTATGACCCGCTGGAGTATGCCTTTGAGCAGTGCCATGCCCGCGGCATCCAGTGTTATGCCTGGATCAACCCCTACCGCTGGAGCACGGGCACCAACTAAGAAGTACATTTTGCACATATTGCAATTCATACAATAATCCTAAAAACCATAAAATTATGAGCAAACCAAGACTTTCTTTATTCATCTTATGCCTGGGGTTTATTGGTGTCCTGAGCACTCTTGCCGCACCAAGAGCCAAAATGTTGTATGACAGCGAACAGGCCATCACTGTATTTGTGTATGACGAACAAACTTATTCATCGGGGGATATATTCACAACCGATGGAACGACCATTACGGTGTCTTATTCTTCGACTTGGCTAAGAAGCAATCAAAGTTCAAGCAAGGTCATCTTTGATGAGAGTTTTGCCGATTATTATCCAACAACAACTAGCCAGATGTTCTCCTTTTGCACCAAACTGACCAGCATTGAACACCTTGAATATCTGAATACCTCCGAGGTGTCAGATATGAATGAAATGTTTTATTTCTGCAAAGAACTCACCTCGATTGACTTAAGCCATTTCGACACTCACAACGTCACCAATATGAAACGCATGTTCTCCTGTTGTGAGAGCCTGCTCAGTTTTGACATGAACGATTTAGACTATTCTAATGTAGTCGATCTAAGTTACATGTTTCAACAGTGCCGTTCTTTAACAGAAATCGATTTGAGTGACATCAGTTTCCCTAAAGCGACCGATATCAATCACATGTTTTATTATTGCGATGCTGCCACTTCCATTAATTTTACCGGTTTCAGCGCACCCAACGTAACCGATATGAGCTACCTGATTGGTAATTGCAAATCTTTGACATCAATTGATCTAGGCCGATTGAACACGTCTAATGTACAAAACCTCAGTGGCTTCTTTGCTGGATGCATTGGTTTTACAAGTCTTGACTTGAGACACTTCAACACGTCAAGCGCAACCAATCTCAGTTATTTATTTATGGGGTGCGAAAATCTGCAATTTTTGGACTTGAGCAATATGAATACATCACAGGTTACTGACATGAACCACATGTTTCAGAACTGCAAGAAGTTGGAATCATTGGATCTCACGGGGGTCAATACTTCCAAGGTTGAAGATTTCTCCTACATGTTTTACGAGTGTAGCATCCTGCCCGTCATCGACGTGAGTGGATTCAACACGTCCAGTGCTACAAATATGCGCGGCATGTTTGATTGCTGTAGAAAAGTAACCTCATTAAATCTGAGCAATTTCAATACTTCTAATGTGACTGACATGGCAGCCATGTTCGGCATGTGTAGCGAATTGATATATTTGGACATCAGCCAATTCGATACACACAACGTTACAAACATGGGCAGCATGTTTGATTATAGCAGCAAAATAGAGTCCCTGGACGTGAGCAACTTCAATACTTCTAATGTCACAAATATGGCTCAGATGTTCTATCAATGTAAAGAACTCAAAAGTCTCGACGTGAGCAACTGGGACACACACAATGTGACAAACATGAGGATGATGTTTGATTACTGCAATAAACTGGATAATCTGGATGTGAGCCATTGGAACACATCCAACGTCACTGACATGAGTCGCATGTTCCTCTACTGCTTCAGATTAAAAACAATCGATGTGAGCAACTGGAACACATCCAATGTTACCAACATGAGCGAGATGTTCCTTAACTGCGGCGTAACCGCACTGGATGTAAGTCATTGGGACACTAGCAATGTGACCAATATGCACAGTATGTTTATCAACTGCAGCGCTCCAGTGCTAGATGTGAGCAACTGGAATACGTCCAAAGTCACCGACATGGGTCAAATGTTCTGGGGCTGTGACAAGATCGAGACACTGGATGTCACCAAATGGGACACCTCAAACGTGACAGACATGGGGTGGACATTTGCCAGCTGTACCAATTTGAAAACGCTCGACGTGAGCCATTTGGACACGCACAATGTGACAAACATGGAGCACCTATTCGCTTCTGCTTGGCTGGTAAAGGATTTGGATGTGAGCAACTTCAACACTGCTAACGTGACCAATATGGAATCTATGTTCTATCAATGCAAATCGGTCAACTCACTGGACCTGAGAAATTTTGATGTCTCCAATGTCACAAACATGAGTGAGATGTTCCGCTGGTGTGACAACCTTGAGCACATTTACACCGCTCCAGACGCCGACTGGAGTAGCGTGGCTAACACCAGTAACATGTTCATCCAGTCTCCTAACGTATATGGCTGGTGTTCCAATCGCACTACTTTCTGGGATAGCAACCACACCAATGGCGAATATGCCAAGGTCTGCACCACAGACCATAATGGTTACTTTACAGTTGGCGGCAATGCGTCACCAAAAATTATATGGGATGCATCCAAATCAACGGCCGTATTTGTATATGATACAAGAACCTACATGCCTGATAGCATTGTCAAGGTTGACGGTGTTCAATACACGGTAACAAACCAATTGCAGAACTTGAACAACAATACCAATGTCGAGTACGTCGTGTTTGGCCGTAGCTACTATGACTACAAGCCTATGACCGTAGAGAAGATGTTCTATAATTGCACCAAACTCAAGCGCGTTAGCAATCTGCAATACCTGAACACCAGCAAAGTCACCTCAATGAACCTAATGTTCAGCAAATGTGCGGCATTAACCCATGTGGACCTGAGCGAATTAGACCTGAGCCGTATCACAACCATGGCATCAATGTTCCGCGATTGCACCTCACTGAATTCGGTGAATTTCAACGGATGCAATACCCCGTCGCTGACAAACATAGCCGGCATGTTCTATAACTGCACATCATTAAATACGCTTGACATGAGTGGTCTGAACACCTCCAGTGTTACCATTATGAATGACCTGTTCAATCGCTGCACTTCGCTCACTTCTGTCAACCTGAGTGATTTTGACACCTCTAGTGCCACCGAGATGAGAAGCATGTTCTATCTGTGCAGTTCTTTGAGATCGCTCGATGTTTCTAATTTCAATACTTCCAACGCACGATACATCTCACACATGTTCTTGGGATGCTCTTCTCTGACATCACTCGATGTGAGCAACTTCGACACCAGCAACTGCATCGACATGACATGCTTGTTTACCCGTTGCAGTGGATTAACCTCGATAGATGTAAGCAATTTCGATACTTCCAAGGCGCAATACCTTGATGCAATATTTGAGGATTGCTTTGGCCTTACTAAGATCGACGTCAGCGCGTTCGACACGTCAAGTGCCAAATACTTGTCCGACATGTTTAAGGGCTGTATTGAGTTGACAACTCTGGATCTAAGCGGATTTAATACCGAAAACGTCATCTATATGGACGGGATGTTTGAAGGTTGCACCAATTTGACCTCGGTCAACATGGACGGATGGGACTGTACCAATGTGACCACAATCTACGACATGTTCAAGGACTGCACCTCGCTGACGACACTGGATTTGAGAGCCTTGAGTTTTAATAACGTCACTAACATGATGGACATGTTCAGCGGATGTTATAACCTGACTGTATTGAAACTTGGCAGTTTCTCCAGTCAAGCTCGCCCCTACCGCGATCGTATGTTCAAGGATTGCAATGCCTTGTGGCGCATCTACTGTGATCCTGGAACAGTATGGCAAGCATCTCAGAGCGGACGTATGTTTGAAGGCTGCTGGACTCTGATGGGGTTCTGTCCTGACCACCAAACCTATTTCGACGACTACTATTCTGATATCACTTATGCCAGGGTATGCACGCCCGAGGAGGACGGCTACTTCACTAGCACTGAATACATGCCTAATCTATTGGGTGATGTAAACGGTGATGGTACGGTATCGATTAAGGATGTTACGGTACTCGTCGATTATATGTTGACAGGTAACACTACTGGCATCAACCTGCTAAATGCCGACTGCAATTTAACCGGTGATGTTGAGATCGGTGATGTCACCACTCTCATCGACTTCCTCCTGAGCCCCACCAGGGCCAATTAAGAGAGCTTCACCCAATAACACATACAAGAGAGCGTCTCAATGACTACTCGTGGTATCATGAGACGCCTCTTGTTTTATCGATGTAATTTAAGTTTCGCAAGCATATAATTTGCTCATTGATTTGTGATTAGCGATTAGACACTTCAAAAAACCGAAATAATTTCCACAATCGTTGTTGATTTCTCGATATTTCAAGCGTCTCTAATCTCCAATCCTCAAGTTTTTAAAGTGACTGTGCCACTTTAAAAACTTGAGGAGATATAAAGGACGCTGGCTTTACTTGGCTAAGCGGAAGCCCAAGCGGTTGCTACCAGCCCACGTCGGCGCACTGTAATACCTGAAGGCCACACGGCAACTGTGGGCAGGATAGTCCCATGCTCCACTGTGATAGACGCGGTTAGAGCTTGTGGCTGGGCCAAGGGGGTCGGTCTGGGCATCGGCAGTAAAGGCGGCGTACCAGTCCTGGCACCACTCCAGCACGTTGCCCGACATGTCATAGAGACCCAGCTCATTGGCCGCCTTGGTGGCTACCGGGTGGGTCGTGTTATTGGCGTTGCCTGAGTACCAGGCCACTTCATCAGCATCGTTACTGCCAGCAAACTTATAACCCTGACTCTTGTTTCCTCCTCGGGCGGCAAACTCCCACTCGGCCTCGGTGGGCAGGCGGAAGGTCTGTCCCGTCATCTGATTCAACTTGGTGATAAAGGTTTGGCAATCATTCCAGGACACTTTCTCCACCGGACGGTTCAAGTCACCAGTAAATTCGCTCGGGTTGGTTCCCATCACTGCTACCCACAAGGCTTGAGTCACCTCGGTCTGAGCAATGTAATAGGCGTTGGTCAATGTCACCTCATGGGCAGGCTTCTCCCGATCGGTGGCATCATCACCCTGCTCGGCAGTGGCACCCATCGTGAACGTGCCCGCCTCGACTGGCATCATCGTGAAGGACACATCACCCACGGTGAACGTTTGGGGCTCGGGAGCAGGCTCAGCTGGCCAATGGCCACTCAACAGGTAGTCAATCAAGCAAGTGACATCGGCAATAGTCACCTGGTCATCACCATTGGTGTCACCACGCATGTAGTTCTTATCGGCCAGAGCATCCAGCGGCATAGCCATTACAGCAAACAATAAAGAAATCAAGAAAATACGTTTCATAACGGTAATCAATTATTAAAGTTAATAAATTACGATACATTCATCAGTACAAAGGTACTAAACATCTCTCATTCCAACCACAATCCTGCCCCACAAACTCCAAAAACACCTTTTTGACACACACTTATTATTTTTCGTCGCTCTAGCTTTGCGACATCCTCTTTAATTGCTTTTTCTTTTTATTTTCCAAAACACAGGTATGCTTAATTGCAACTACAAGTGCCGCTTATTTGAACTTCCATAGGGTGACTTGTAGAGAAAAAGTTGGCACGTTTTTTGCCTATGTGGCATTTGCATAGTAATTTTGCAATTTGAATTTACATCAATACAACTAAAGAAAAATGAAGATTATCAGCAAGGTCAATGAGTTGCGCAAGGCTGTTCAGGCCTTTCGCCAGGCAGGTAAGTCAATAGGTCTGGTGCCCACGATGGGTGCCCTGCATGAGGGTCACAAGTCGCTTGTCGATCGTGCCCGCAAGGAGAATGACACCGTTGTGGTAAGCGTTTTCCTCAACCCCACGCAGTTCAACAACAAGGAGGACTTGCGCACCTATCCCCGCACCGCCGAGCGTGATGCCGCAATGCTGGAGAGCTGTGGCGTGGACATCGCTTTCATGCCCACTGTCGAGGAGATCTATCCCGAGCCCGACACCCGCGTGTTTGACCTCGGCCCCGTACAGCAGGTAATGGAAGGCGCCATGCGCCCTGGCCACTTCAACGGCGTGTGCCAGATTGTGAGCAAGCTCTTCTCGTGGGTGATGCCCCACCGTGCCTACTTCGGCGAAAAAGACTTCCAGCAGATTGCAGTCATCCGCGCGATGGCCAAGCAACTGGACTTCAACATCGACATCGTGCAATGCCCCTGCATCCGTGAGGAAGACGGCCTGGCCAAGAGCAGCCGCAACGTGCGCCTCACCCCCGAGGTCCGCAAGGTGGCTCCGCAGATCTATGCCACGCTCAAGCGCAGCCTTGAGTTTGCCAAGGACCACACCATCGAGCAGACTCACGACTGGGTAGTGGCCACCATCAACGCATGGCCCGAGATGGACGTAGAGTATTTCTCGATCTGCGACGGCATCACGCTGCAACCTGTCCAGGACTGGGACGAGAGCGACTACATCGTGGGCTGCATCACCGTGTATTGCGGCGACGTGCGCGAGATTGACAATATCACCTACAAGAAAGTTAATAGTTAATAGTTGACAGTTAACTTAAAGTTTTTAGGTCTTTAAAATCGTAAAATTTTCAAAACCAAGATATATTATGTACATCCAAGTCATGAAATCCAAGATTCACCGCGTGACGGTGACCGATGCCAACCTGAACTACATCGGCAGCATCACCATCGACCAGGACCTCATGGATGCCGCAGGCATCATCGAGGGCGAGCGCGTGTATATCGTTGACGTCAATAACGGTGAACGGCTGGACACGTACGCTATCGCTGGTGAACGCGGCAAGGGTACCATCTGCCTGAACGGTGCCGCGGCACGCAAGGTCGAGGTGGGTGACATCGTCATTATCATGGCTTACGCCATTGTCACCCCTGAGGAAGGGCGCGAGTTCAAACCCTCGATTGTCTTCCCCGACACCGCGACCAACCGCTTGATTCCAAAGAAGAAATCATAACAACAAATATCACGCTATGGCGCTAAGGCGCTAAGCTAATATAAAATCCCCAAAAAGACTTAGCGTCTTTGCGACTTAGCGTGAGGTTTGCCATCACTACTAACTGAGAAATTCTAAAAACCACCAAAATAATGTTTGAAAATTTATCCGAGAAACTCGAACGGTCATTCAAGGTCCTGAAAGGACAAGGCCGCATCACCGAGATTAATGTAGCATCCACCCTCAAGGAAGTGCGCCGCGCACTGGTTGATGCCGATGTCAGCTACCCCGTCGCCAAGAAGTTTGTCGATGACGTCAAGGCCAAGGCCATGGGTCAAAACGTGATCAATGCCGTTAACCCCAGCCAACTGATGGTCAAGATCGTCCACGATGAGCTGGCAGCGTTGATGGGTGGCGAGGAAGCCACTTTCAGCATTGAGGGTAACCCTGCCATCATCCTGATGTCGGGTCTGCAAGGTTCTGGTAAGACCACCTTTACCGGCAAGCTGGCTAATCGCCTCAAGACCGGTAAGGAAAAACGCAAACCGCTGCTGGTGGCCTGTGACGTCTATCGTCCTGCCGCCATCGAGCAGTTGAAGACCATTGCCGAGCAGATCGATGTGCCCGTCTATAGCGAGCCCGAGAGCAAGGACCCCGTGGCTATCGCCCTCCATGCCATCGACCACGCCAAGCAGCAGGGCTATGACCTGGTGATTGTCGATACCGCTGGTCGTCTGGCTGTTGACGAGGCCATGATGGTCGAGATCAAGGCCATCAAGGATGCTATCCACCCCAACGAGACCCTGTTTGTCGTTGACTCGATGACCGGTCAGGATGCCGTAAACACCGCCAAGGCCTTTAACGACCGCCTGGACTTTGACGGCGTCGTGCTCACCAAGCTCGACGGTGACACTCGTGGTGGTGCCGCCCTGTCGATCCGTGCCGTCGTTGACAAGCCCATCAAGTTTGTGGGTATCGGCGAGAAGATGACCGACCTGGACCCCTTCCGTCCCGCTGGTATGGCCGACCGCATCCTGGGCATGGGCGACATCGTGTCCTTTGTCGATCGCATGCAGCAGCAGTATGACGAAGCCGAGGCCGAGAAGTTGGAAAAGAAAATCAAGCAGAACAAGTTCGACTTTGACGACTTCATGAAGCAGATCAAACAGATCAAGAAGATGGGTAACCTCAAGAGCCTGGCTTCGATGATTCCAGGTGTGGGCAAGGCCATCAAGGACATCGATATCCCCGACGACGCCTTCAAGGGCGTGGAGGCCATCATCGGCTCGATGACCCCACAGGAGCGCTCCAACCCCGACATCATCGACGCCAGCCGCCGCAAGCGCATTGCCAAGGGTAGCGGAACCAGCGTTGAAGAAGTGAACCGCCTGTTGAAGCAATTCCTGTCGATGCGCAAAGTGATGCACCAGGTTTCGACCAACCCGATGCAGATGATGCGTGCCGCCAAGGCTAACGCCAAGGCACAGAAGCGCGGTTTCTAAAATGTATTCGAGGCATTAGGCGTTAGGTTTCAAGACTTCAGTTGGTTGCTGATTTCTCAAGACCTAACGCCTAAAACCTAAAGCCTAAAACCTAATATGAACCTCCTCTCCATATTGCTATTGTCGGTCGTGTCACTGTTGCAGAGCAACCACACGGTCAACCTGACCTTTGTGGGCGATGCGATGCAACATGCGCCCCAACTCACCGCCGCGCTGCAATCCGATGGCACATACGATTACAGCCCCTGCTTCCAGCACCTTGAGGACGACATCCAGTGGGCCGATCTGGCAGTGGTCAATCTGGAGTGCCCCCTTGGAGGCAAGCCCTACACGGGCTACCCCTGCTTCAGCGCTCCCGACAGCTATGCCCAGACGCTGCGCGACGTGGGATTTGACCTGTTTCTCACGGCCAACAACCACTGCCTCGACCGTCGTGACAAGGGACTCGTGCGCACTTGTCAGACGCTCGATTCCCTGGGCATTCCCCACATTGGCACCTACCTCAACCAGCAGGAGCGTGATAAGGTCATCCCTTACATCGTCAACGTCAAGGGCATGAAAATCGCCTTTCTCGACTATACTTATGGCACCAACGGCATTCCCATCCAGGGCAACGTCATCGTCGATTTCATCGACCAGCAACAGATAGCTGCCGACATCTCCCTGGCCCGCAAGCGTGGAGCCCACGCCATCTGCGTCAACCTGCACTGGGGCATCGAGTACCAGTTGAAACCCGTCGCCTCACAGCGCAAGCTGGCCGATTGGCTGGTCTCCCAGGGAGTGGACCTTATCATCGGTGGCCATCCCCACGTGGTGGAACCCATGGAGGTGCGTTACAGTCAAGAGTATAATAAAAACGTGTTACTGGTCTATAGCATGGGCAACTTCATCAGCAACCAGAGCGACATTGACACCCGCGGTGGCGCCATGGTCAAGGTGTCGCTGAGGATGGAAGGCGACCATGCCGTGATCGACAATCCCCGCTACAAGCTGTTCTTTGTCCAGAAGCCAGTCACCCGAGGCCATAACTACATCCTCATCCCCGAGGCCCGTCCCGACCTGCTGCGCCCCGACAGCCGCAGCGAGTTTGCCCGCTTCATGCAGCGCACCCACAACCTGGTCACCACCCACAACATCGACGTGCCTCAAGAGCAGTGACACCACTATGACACCCATAAAAAAATAATCGTGCAGTTTTTGCACGATTATTTTTATTTCAGGCTTATAGACCCGGAAGGATTAGTTGGGCCACTGGCCGCTCAGCAGGTAATCGATCAGAGTCGTTACGTCCGAGATGGTAACCTCACCGTCCAGATTCGTGTCACCACGCTTGGGGCAAGGCTCCTCAGCATCCTCGGTGTAGGTGTACTCGATGCGGGTCACGGGCAATGACACACTGGTGCCTCCACCGCTGAGCGATAGCGAGCAGCGGGGATAGTCGCTGCTGTTGGCATAGTCCAGGAACGAGTCGTTGTTGTCGCTGTAGGTCATCACGCGGTCACGGATGTCGGAGGTGTAGAAGGGAGCGTCTTCACTGCTCGACATGCATTCGCCAGTGAGATCAAACACAGCGGTAACCACCAGATTCTTACCAGGAGTGATGGCAAAGGGGGCACTCGAGAGGTCAACCTTAATCTCCACGTCCTCACCATAGGAGGTGAAGGCCTCATACTCAAACGCGCCGCTAACGGCGGGATCGCCGGCATTCACACAGTCAAAATAGAGCTTGTAGCCGTCAGCATCCTTCTGGAACTCGTTAACATCGACCTCCTGCAGGTAGAACTTATAATCGGCCAGGATGTCGGTATAAACCGACTGATCGTTAAACTTGTAGTAGATCGCGGTAAGCTTGACATTCTGCTTTCCAGCAAATTCTGATGCAAAGTCGCTAAAATAGAGATACATCATCTGGGAAGCAAAATGGTCCAAGTAGAAGTTGGTGGGAGCCATGTCAAAATAGGAACCATTGTAGAACTCCGAGGCGTTGGTGTAGTCACCCACTTCAAACACGCCTTGCTTCACTTCCTGAGCCTCAACGCTCAGGCACATTGCAGCCACTGCTGCGAGTAAAAGAGTCAGTTTTTTCATAATAAAAAATGTTTTTGATTAAGAATAAATACTAATAAATCCATTGCAAAAATACTAAAAAAACAACAAATCGATGCAAGAAAAAACGAAAAAAGGTGAGCCATAACTGAATTACGGCTCACCCTCATTATTTATCAGTCAACGAATTGTGGTTGAACGATAACCCTCAGTGATGATGCTGTGTCAATCTTGCGGGGTCATCACAATCTCGACTTTATTTCCACCATTGAGCAGTTGGCGGGCAAAGACTGAGATTGTCTCGGACGTCTGAGCGTTGATGATCTCCTCCCATCCGTTGTGGATATCAAGATCGAACAGGCACTTGTGCATCAAGATGTTTACCCAATATTGATTGACTTTGGCATTAGCGGTGTAGTTTTTAATCAAATTCTCCTTAATGTCCTTGATTGTGCCGGGGTCAACCGAGGTGCAGGCATTTACCATCTCGCTGTTGATAATGCTCAGGGCCTTCTCGGTAAACTCGGGCTTGAGCGGACAGTCAACTTCCACCATCGTTAACGGCTTGTCACCATTATTAGAAGAGAGTCCCTGTGCCATCAATGTATAGGTGGCGCCCTCGTCTTCACGGATCTTCCGAGTCAGGACTTTGGCCAGCACATTGCCCAGGATATTGGCTTTAATGTTGTTCTCAAAACTATACGGAGTTTTCTCATCAAACCAGATGACACTGACCTTAGACATGGGCGTTTCCATCTTGGCAGCAAAACGATTGACCACTTGCCCAGCAGGATAGGAAGAGATATTGGCCCAATCACTCTCATTGCCTTTCTTAGCGGGAAGTGAGGCGATATATTGCTCAATGTTATCACGAACAGCCTGCTCGTCAAATGAGCCGATAATGATGAAAGTGTAGTCGGCAGCATTGGCCGTGCTCTCTTGAGCGATTTGCATCAACCTGTCATAATTCACCTGTTGCAAGTCCTCGGGTTTAAGGGCCCTAAAGCGCCAGTTGTGGTCACTGAACGTGTTAGCGATCGTGTCTTGATAGATGGCATCGAGATTAGAAGCCTGATTGGCCAGCTGCTCGGCCTGCTGAGTCATGACTTTATTGAAGGCTTGCTCGTCCTTGCCCAAGTCGGTAAACATGAGGTTGGTGAGCTGGAACATCGTTTCCATGTCCTTAACGGTCGATTGTGCGAAGACACCGTTAGTATAATGGTCAATAACATAGGATGCATAAACCTGTTTGCCGGCAAGGGCCTTGCTCAGTTCGTTCTTGGTGAAACCGCCCAACTTTTTCATCGAGTTGAATTGGTCCATCATTTTGAGATTAGCGAGATCTTCCTTGCCGTACAAGGACTTACCACCACGTCTAATGGCAAGCATGATGATCTCATCTTGCTTGTAATCGGTCTTCTTGAGCATGACGTGGGCACCATTGCTCAAGGTGAGTTCCTTATATCCAAGTTTGGCATTCTCAACTTCTTTGGCGATTTTACCTTTGGTGGGCAGTTTGGCCATAAGAGGTTCTTGCTTGACGTTGTCCACATAGGCCTCGACATTGGCGCTGACGGCACGCTCATAGGCGGCTTTCAGGCTCTCGGGTGTAGATATTTTAGCATTGTCGCGGAGGGCTTCATTGCTGATAACAACAAGGTTCTTGTCGGTCTCGCCAACATACTCATTCAATAATTGCTGCAAACCTTGATTGATGTACTCAAAGGGGATGTTGGGAACGATTTGGTTCATCAATTCATACTCGCTCTGTACCGACATGATGGGCTCATTTTCCAGGAAGTTGTTAACACAGGCCATTCCCAGGGTGTTGTTGTCGATATGGTCACGTTCATTATAGCGTGCCTCCAGTTCGCCCATGTATTCCTCTTGAGCACGGGCAAACTCCGTTGCAGTAAAGCCGAATTGCTTAGCACGCTTCACCTCGGTGAGAACGGCCTGAAGGGCGTCCTCGGTCTTGGCGTCCTTGGGGTAGCACTCGATGGTAAAGGCGTCCTTAGTGTTAGCAATCAGGTAATCACCATCACCGCAATAGGCTGCTGTGAAAGGGCAATCAGCCTCTTGGGCCTTCTCGTTGAAGCGGGCACTGAGCATCGAAGCCAGCATCTCGTTCATATAACCAACGATGAGATAATTCATATTGCTCTTCAACTCATTGCTGATGGCATCATGCTTGAAATAGGTTGTGATGTGGTTCCTGGTCAGCTCCTTATCGGTGTTGACAAAGAAGATGCCATGCTCATTGTCAGGGACCTCAAACGGCACCACCTTGGGGCTGTTGGGATCAACAGGGATATCCTTAAACATCTCCTTAATCTTGGCTTCGGTATAGTCCACATCCACGTCACCGACGATAATCAGAGCCTGGTTGTCGGGGCGGTACCACTTGTGGTAATAGTCACGCAGGTCCTGGTAGGGGAAGTTGTCAATGATGTCCATCAGACCGATGATCATGCGTTGTCCATGCTTGGAATCAGGATACATCACGGGCAACATATTCTCCAGCATTCGCTTCTGGTAAGGGCGGGTTCTCCACTCCTGGTGGATCACACCGCGCTCCTTGTCGATTTCCCCGTCCTCGAGCAGCAGGCCATGGCTCCAGTCCTTGAGGATGAGCAGGCACGAATCGAGGGCGCTCTGTCGCGTGCTGGGTACGTTGTTGACGTGATAAACGGTGTAATTAAAGGATGTCCCTGCATTCAAGTCGGCACCAAATGCTACACCCAGTGTGCGGACGTAGTCGATAATGCCGTTGCCCTTGAAGTGCTCACTGCCGTTGAAGGCCATGTGCTCAAGGAAATGCGCCAAGCCGCGCTGGTTATCTTCCTCCTGCATCGAGCCCACTCGTTGGGCGATATAGAAATTCACAAAATGTTCAGGATAGTCGTTGTGGCGGATGTAATAAGTCAGTCCGTTGTCCAACTTGCCCACTCTTACGGCCTCGTCCATTGGGATGGGCGGCATCTGCTGTGCCGACATTACATTAGCGCTGAAAGCCACCAGCATGAGCAGCAAGACAGCAAAGTTTTTCTTAATTTTCATGATCACTTGGTTTTGTTTGTTTTTATCAGTAATATACTTTTTTCACACGTTAGACGCAGGGGAGACCTGTAAAACTACAAAAGAATCATTATTTTTTTAGGTAATTATAGTTTTTGGTACCAATCCTTGGTCCAGTGACCGTATGGAAGGGCGCTCATGATTCATTGATGCAAGAGAAAACGAAAAAAAGACATAATGCGCATGCGCATCATGTCCCTTTTATTTGTTGGTTTGTTAATGCCTTAGCGTGACAAGTATTGCTTCACGTCGATGGCGGCACGGCAACCGGCAGCGGCAGCGGCAATGGCCTGGCGGTAGTGCGGGTCGGCAACGTCTCCGGCGGCAAACACGCCCTCGACGTTGGTCATCGTGCCCGGGCCAGCCAGTTTGATATAGCCCTGCTCGTCAAGGTCGATCTGGCCTCCCAGGAACTCGGTGTTGGGCCTGTGGCCAATGGCGAGGAAGAAGCCGTCGATGGCGATGTCAAACAGTTCCTCCTTGTCGGTGCCCTTGAAGCGCACCAGGTGGGCACCCTCTACTCCGTTGTCACCGAAGAGGCCCACGGTGTTGGTGTTGAACAGGATCTCGATTTTCTCATTCTCCATGACGCGCTGCTGCATAGCCTCGCTGGCACGCAGGTAGTCCTTGCGCACGATGAGATAGACCTTGCTGGCCAGGTGGCTCAGGTAGTCAGCTTCCTCACAGGCGGTGTCACCGCCACCAACGACTGCCACGACCTTCTTGCGGTAGAAGAAGCCGTCACAGGTAGCGCAGGCCGAGACACCCTGCCCTGCATACTTCGTCTCGTCGGGCAAGCCCAGGTACTTGGCTGTGGCACCAGTGGCCACGATAATGGTGTCGGCAGTGAGTTGTTCTCCACCGTCGAGCGTCACCAGGAAGGGTCGCTGACTCATGTCGATGGCCGTCACGAGGCCCGATTTCATCTTCGCACCCAGGTTCACGGCCTGCTGGCGCATGTTATCCATCAGCTGGAAACCGTCAATACCCTCGGGAAAACCGGGGAAGTTCTCAATTGTTGTCGTCTGGGTGAGCTGGCCTCCTACCTGCAAGCCCTCGACGAGCAGGCAGTCGATAGCCGAACGCACCAGGTAAATCGCGGCTGTATATCCGGCAGGGCCGGAGCCGATAATCAATGATTGGGTATGGGTCATATTGTTGTTTTAGTTGTTAGTTGTTAGTTGTTAGTTTCTAGTTGTTAGTTGTCAGTGTCCTGTGGGCCGTGGCTTTGCCACGGTTTACTGGAGAGGACGATTTCATTTCAGCACCTGGTCGAGGTACTCGTAGAAGGCGGGATCCTCGCCCACGATGACCTTGGCCACGTTGCCCTTGGGGTCAATAATGACCTTGGTGGGGAAGCCGCGCACGCCATACAGCGCCAACGGGTTGTCGCCGTTCTCGTCGTCCTTGTCCCAATACACGTGCAGCCAGGGCAACTCGTACTCCTTGACGGCGTTTTTCCACTTCTCGACGGTGTCGTTGCAGTCCACGCCCAGGATTTCAAGCTTACCGCTGTACTTGGTGTAGTACTCCTTCATATCGGGGATGCCCTTGATGCACCACTTGCACCACGAGCCCCAGAAGTCGATAATCACCCACTTGCCGCGCAGCGAACTCAGCGCCAGCGGCTTGCCGTTGATGTCGTTGAGGGTGAAATCAGGGGCCGGCGAGCCTACCATACCCTCTTGACGGGCTTCCTCCTCGCGCTCCTTCTGCTCGGCGGCCAGCATGCTCTTGTACAAGTTAGCGGCCACGCTGCCACGAGCGCGCTCGGTCAACAGAGCGGCGACAGCTTCCATATCATCGGTATCATCGAGTTGAGACAGCAGCGCGGCAGCGGCATCCTGGTCGGGATGAGCCTTGACATAGGCCGTCACGGCATCGACAAGAGCCTGGTTGAGAGCAGGAGCTTTTTCCTCATATTCCTTCATCACCACATCCTCGGGCACACCGTTCATCATCCTGTGCTGGCACTCGCCTTCGAAGTTCTTCAAGGCCATCAAGGGCTTCTCAATGCTGCGCTCAGCCAGGTTGTAGTCCACATAGAATTGCGATCCCTCAAGATAAGTGATGTTGTTGGCATCCTTCTTGAAAATCACATGCTCGCCAGGGATAGCAGGAACCGACATGTACCCCTTGGTCCCATTGTCAACATCAACGACAAAGAGCATTGCCGCGTCCTTGAGTTCACAGGACATCTCTATCAACTGACCAGTGACAGGAAAAACCTTTTCCTCGATGGTGCTGCTTGTTGTTACATTCACCACCACCAGAGCCACTGTATCCTCTCGTCCCTCAAAGGTGCCACTCACCTTAAATTCACCGCCCTGGGCCATTGCGCCCAGCGCCATCATGCCCATGAGCATGGTCATCATTATTTTCTTCATGTTGTCGATAATTTGATGATTATAATGTTATGTTGTGGCAAAGGTAATAAGAATCACATCAAAAACCAAATCCTTTTTGAAGCAAACTCATCGCATTCCCCTTTTTCAAGATTCGGGTGACTGACAAGCAGACACCCGAACCCATATAAAATAACGTGAGTAGTCAGTAGTCTCAGTTTTTTTACTTGCCGAGCAGTTCGGCCAGTTTTTGAACCAAGGCTTCGCCACGGGCATCCTCGCCCGATGCGATCACGGTCAAGTCCTCGGCATTAAGCAGGAACATGGCAGGGATGGTGCGCACCTTATAGGCATCGGCAGCACCCATGCTGTCCAGGAAATTGGGCCATTGCAGTTGCTCTTGCTGGAGGGCCTTACGCCATGCTGCCTCGTTCTTGTCGATGCTGATGCTCACGACCTCAAATCCCTTGTCCTTGTAGAGTTCATATTGCTTCTTGACATTGGGAATCTCCTTGCGGCACGGTCCACACCATGAGGCCCAGAAGTCGATAAGCAACAACTTCTTGCCCTTGACCAGGTCTTCGAGGGTCAGCACCTTGCCGTCATCACCCTTCACTGACAGCGACTTGGCTTTCTGTCCCGTGGCACCCGCTGGCATCATCTCGTCAATCATCTTCTTGCCATACCAGCTCTGCTGAGCCTCGGGCGACAAGGAGTCATACAAGGGCTTGTCATCGGCTGTGAAGTAGGTCCACAGGTAGATGGCCATCATTGGGCCCCAATAGGTATCCTTGTTCTCGTCTACGATGCCCTTGTAGGTTCCCTCGACCTGGGCAAAGAAATCCTTCTCGGCCTTGTCAAACGCCTTGTACTGATCGGTCTCCATGATTTGCTTCTCGCGGGCGCTATCCTTGGCCTGGCGGGCCTCGCTCAACTGTTGCAGAACCTGGGCATATTGCTCGTGATAGTCATTGAAGAGTTTGTCCAGATCGGCACGACGCTGCTTGTAGCCATTAAATTTGTCGGTCATCGGGGATCCCTTGACGGTGACTTCCCAATTATAAGCGCTCACACCATTCTCGTTGGGTTCCCCCTTGGTAGCCTTGCCCTCGATGGTGATGTCGCCCCCCTCAAGCATGAAAGTCTCGATGCCGATGGCATCCTTGACACGCAGGTTGACGCAGATGGGCAATGGCAGGCTGTCGCCAATCTCGCCCTCAAAGGTGAATTTTCCGCCATTGACGGTCGCCTCGGCAATAGGCTTCTCGTCATCATGGCTCATGGGAACGAGTTGCACCACAGTGCCATCGTCCAGTCCATTCACGTTACACTCCACCTTATACTGGCGGGAATTATTACAACTGCAAGCGAGCACACACAGCAGGCATGCCATTAAAAATATCTTGTTCATTTCCGTAAGATTTTGTTTAGCGTTCAACATTCTGATTTACAGTGCCGTTTCCTGAATTTTTCACGGCACCCATGGGGAAAGGCATCACCCACATGTGACTACTGGGCGAGAGCGTGTATTGCTGGCCGTTCTCGACCTTGGTCAGGGTGCGGGCATGTGCGGCCTCCAGGTTCAAGCGGCGAGCATCACAGAAGGGGATGATCGTCTGTACCAGGGCATCGCCCTTGACCTTGATGATCATGTCGATGGCGGCATCGACAGTGGTGGCCGACATCGGCTGGTAGTACTCGGGGAGAATGCGCTTCTGGCGCACCATGTTCAGCACGTCCATGGCACCTGCCACATTGCCCGTGCGGGCCATGCACTCGGCCTGGATGAGATAGACCTCGGTGGTCGTCAGGCCGCCACGGTTGAAGTAACCGCCCATGTTGGGATTATAATAGGTTGCACCAGCCATGGTGCGGATTTTCCAGCGGCTCATGAAGTGGGCATCACCCTGCTCAAAACGGTTGCCACGATCTTCACGCATCTGCAGATCATTTCCCGAATAGGAATTATTGCCGTGGCAGAAGATGTAGTTCTCCTCATAGTCAAATCCCATGGGCGACGTTATGCTCTGATATACATCGGGCACACTCAGCACAGCGGCATTGTCATTATAGAATGCCACCCAGTCAAACAACCTATCGTTGCGCTTCAGCGCCTCGCCAGCACTGGCCAGGGCTTCCTGATAGTTGCCCATCTGCAGATAGACGCGGGCCGCCAGCGCATAGGCCGTAGCCTTGTCGGCATAAAGCACGTTGAGGGCCTTCTCGGGCAGGGCGGGCAAGGCCTCGTTAATGTCCTGAAGAATGAAGTCATAGATTCCCTGGACCGAAGGCTGTGTGTAGGTGGCGCCCACCTCGGCACTGGTGATCAGTGGCACACCGCCATCGGTGGCCGCAGTTGATGCGTTATAGGTCTTAGCATAATAGTTCACGAGAGTGAAATACTTCATCGCCCTTAATATCTTGGCCTGGGCGATCACCTGTCCACGCTCAGCATCGGTGGCTTCGGTTGCCGTGGGCGCATTCTCGATGAGCAGATTGGCGGTGGAGATGCCTGCATATCCGTTATAATAGGTCGTCTCGTCACTCTTGTTCATGGCAATGCGGTCGGCATTCTCATTCCAGAAGTAGTTGGCGTTCCACAGTTCATAATAGGACAGGTAACCGTCAGATACATAGCGATCATTAAGCAGGACAAGCGCCTGGGTCACATCTTCGCGGCAATTGGTGTATTCATCGGCAAGCATGACCGAGAAGTCGTTGAGCGTGGTGGGGATGCGCTGTCCCTTGGGCACATTGCTCAGATAGTCATCACAACTGCACAAGCAGGCGAGCAGCACCAGGCAAGTGCCTAAAAGCAGTTTATTTATCTTGGTTTTCATATCTCTCAATATATTATTGTTGTTAGTTACTCGTTTTCTTAGAAGTCCAGATAGAGGCCAAAGACATAGTTGGGAGCATTGTAGCCACCCAGCAGGTACTTGGCCGTGGTGCTCTTGGCAAAGGTAACAGCATTCTCCACATTGAACTGGAGACGCGCACTGCTCAGACCGATGTTGCGCAGACAGGAACCGGGCAAGTTGTAGGCCAGCGATATGTTGGCCAGACGCAGGTTGGTCGCACTGATAACATTGTTGTCGGCGTAGCCGTAGATCGTGCGCGATGCGTCACTGAACAACGGATTCTCGGCAAAGATGGCAGCGGGGATGTCGGTTTTGGCCTCATCACCCGGTTGGCGCCAGCGGTTGGCGATATCCTTGTTGACGGGGTCGAGCGTTGAGACATAACTCCACAACGTGTAGTTATAGGCCGAGTTGAGCATGGGCAGATCGGTATTACGCATCTTGTGTCCGCCCTGGAACAGCCACATGCAGGAGAGGTCAAAGCGCTTGTAACCCAGATGCAGGTTAAGCGAGGCCAAATGTGTGGGCTCGGTGCTGCCCGCATAGATGATAGCCGCCAGATCTGAGGGATTATAGGTAGTGGCTTCGCCAGCGGCATCCAACACCTGAGGCAGACCATCAGCGCTCAGCCCAGCCCACTTGTAGGCATAGATGGCATTATACGGGTTGCCCACGATGGGATAAGCATCGGGATAGTCGAGTTGGAGGAAATAGACTGGAGCCTCGACATTGACATAGACCACCTTATTCTTATTATAACTGTAGGTCACACCCGCATCAAAACTGAAGTCGGCCGTGCGGACGATCTGCCCATTCAGGGAGAGTTCCACTCCGCGGTTACGCATCTTGCCATTGTTGATGCGATAAGTCGTATAGCCAAAGCCCTCAGTCGGGACACCCATCGTGTTGGCCAGCAGATCAGTACCCATCTTGTTATAAAACTCGATGCTACCGTTCAGGCGATTGTTCAGCAAGGCAAAGTCCAGACCCACGTTGGTCGTAGTGGTCTTTTCCCAGCGCAGGTTGGGATTGGGACGAGTGCTCACCGAGCCATAGACGCCACCCACATTGGGATTGTTGTAATAGGATGCAGTCATATAGGGTGCCGCATCCTTGGCAATATTACCGGCGATACCGTAAGATGCACGCAGTTTCAAGCGATTGACCCAATCGACACGGAACCAGGGTTCGCGGTCGATGTTCCATCCGGCACCTATGCTCCAGATAGGCTTGTTCTGGTACTTGGAGCCCGTTCCCCACAAATTGGAACGGTCCCAACGGATACTTGCCGAGAACATATACTTGTTGTCGTAGGTGTAAGCCGCGTTAGCAAACAGCGACACGAAGCGGTTATCGATATTGCGCAGACTGGCAAAGTCGCTGGGGTTCAATCCATAGCCGCCCATCAGGCCATAAGTGTTGTACAGCACATTCTGGTCCACCATCGAGAAGGACAGCATGTCTGGATCATAGTTGTAGAGCGTGTTGTTGTCATAGTCGATGACCGTCTTACGCACCTCATGACCCAGCAAGGCCACCACATTATGCTTGTCGGCAAAGGTGTTTTCATAATTCAACTGCTGGCGGAAGGTATAGGCTTTAGACGTCTGATTAGCACGGTAGAAGATGTTACCATAAGGCACATTGAGCGTTGCCTCGCCCGTGCCATAGTCGTCGGTGGCATACTGACCGACCAAGTTGCGCACATGGTAACTATCCTTCTCATAGAGTTGGCGCGTCCTGTCATAGGCATACTCATACTGGAACATCACATTGTACTTGAAGTTCCAGGGCAGGTCAAAGTCGAGTTTGCCGTAGGTGCGGTTGATAAACTCATTAGTGACGCGGATGTTACGGCCGATCTCATCCAGCGGCGTGATATTGTAATCAGGGAGCGCGTAGCCTGTGAGAATCGCGAGATCGGACTGACCAAGTCGGGATTCTTGAGTCGAGGTGAAATGGCTGCCGTCGTCGTTGAGCAGGCGGTCATAGGGCATAAAGGAGTATCCGGGGCTCATGAGGTTATAACTCTGCTGGTTGCCTTTCTTGTAATAAGTATAGGAACCCACATTCAGCGTCAACCAGTTGGTAATATCCAGCTGGTCTCGCAGGTCGATGTCCCAAGAGTTGTCGTTGGTGAACTTATCGTTCATCTTGTTGTTGCGATAAGTAACAGCCGCGCGGAAGTTATTGTTCTCGGTTGAACGACCCACACTCAAGTGATACTGCTGGTAGAATGCATTACGCTTGGCAAGCTTGGCCACATCGTCATAGTAACGGTAGCCCTGGCTTGCCAACTGATTGAGGCGGCTCTCCATCTCGCTCTGCGAGATATTACCGGCATAGTAGTTGGCGATGGTCTGAATACCTTGTGAAGTATACACTTTGTCGTTGATGATGGAACGGGCATAGTCGGCAGCACCCTCTCCCTGCAGATTGGGGTTGGCAGCGGCCCACTCGCGCTCCAGATCGATGATGTCGGCGGCATCGGTGAGCCTGTTCTTATTGAAGGAATAAGGATGCCAAGTCAATGATGTGCTGAACGACACATTGGTGCGCTTGCCCTTGGCCTTCTTGGTGACAATGACCACGACACCGTTGGCGGCACGGGCACCATAGATGCTGGCAGCGGCGGCATCCTTGAGCACCGTGATGCTCTCAATCTCGTTGATGTCGACATTGGGCACACTCTCGTTGAGGCTACCCCACTCGTCGTAACGGGTCGACTCGACGGGGAACCCGTCGATCACATAGAGCGGATTGGTGACACCGTTCATGGTCGTGGTACCACGTATCAGGCCACTCTGGGTATTAAAACCGGCCACCTCACCCTCAAGCAGTTGCGAGAGGTTGTCATAACGCTTGGTCATCAAGTCATCGGCTGTCACCTTGGCAAACGAGCCCGTGGTTCTCTCCTTGGAGATTTGCTGATAACCAGTCACCACCACATCGTCCATCACATTGGCGTTGTCTTCAAGGATGAGGACACTGTTGCTGGAAGAGGCTTTGCGCTCAACGGTTTTCTTGCCGATGTAGGTATAAACAATAGTGCTGCTAGGATCCACACCCTCCAGCACATAGTTTCCATCGATGTCGGTGACAGTGATGATATCGGTGCCAGAGACACGCACTGTAACACCTATAAGTGGTTCCCCGTCGGCATCCACCACCTGCCCCTTGACATTGCGCTTGGGCTGGTTGGCATCGGCACGCTTATCGCTCTTGGTCACCTGGATAAAACGGCCCTCGACCGAACTGGTCAACGGCAATCCCTTGATGAGCGACTTGACCGCGTCGGGGGCGGTTGCGTTCTTGACATCGGCAGTGACCTGATAGTCCTTGATCGCCTCATAATGATAATTGATCTTGTAATAGCCGGATTGCTGCTCCACCTGGCGCAAGGCCGTGGGCAACGGGGCCTGATTAACTTTGATTGTCACCCGCTGACCTTGTGCCATAAGCGCCACAGGTAACATTAGTAGGCATAAAAACGCCATGAGTTGTTTCTTGTTCATACAAATACAGATTTAGTTTAAGATTTAACTTGTTCTGCACTTAATACTTAAAAAAAATAAGCGGGGTACATCGCTCCGCTCATTTTTTGATTCTTTAACACTTGATTACTTAATCACTACCACATTGTCTTCAATATCGGCTTGAACAACGCCCAGCGCGTTAAGATTGGCCAGCGCTTCATTCAGGCTCTTGTTACGCTCGACGACAAAATGAAGCCTTACGTTCATTTTACTCGTGTCGTCAAATGAAACATTCACACTATACCACCGTGCCAGTTCCTGCATGATGGAGAAAAGCGACTGGTTGTCAAAATAGAAGAAGCCCTCTTTCCATTGCGTATAGGGGTAGGTATCAACTGTCTTGACCGCCAGCTGTGAGCCAGCGAGTGAAGCCTGCTGGCCTGGGGTGAGCACTTGGTCGGCATTTTGGCTCTTGACAAGCACTCGTCCCGACACCAACGTGACCGAGGCATCACGTCCTGATCGCGCCCGCACATTGAAAGCGGTGCCCAGCACCCTTGTCGAGAGATAATCGCTATAGACGATGAACGGATGCTTGGCGTCTTTCTTCACCTCAAAATAGGCTTCGCCCTGGAGGCGCACCTCTCGATTGTCACCGGTGAAGCGGTCAGGAAATTCTAGATGGCTCTCGGCATTGAGCCACACCTGGGTGCCATCGGCAAGTGTCAAGTGATAATCTTTGCCACGGGGCGTGGAGAGTGCCATCAGCTGGACAGGTGAGCTGGAAGTTTGATCCAGCTTAATCTGCTTGCCGCTGGCTTGGTGCTGCTTGCCATCGGCAGTGGACAGGGTGACATCGTCAATCTCGTCGGGAACATGGATGGCAAATGCCGTGGCATCGACACGGGCAACTGTAGCCGGAGGACTGGCCAGGTATCTATAACCAATGATAAGGGCCAGTGCTGCCGCGATGCCTATGGTCCAACGGATCCAGGTGGGCCGCGCGTGCATGGGCACAACCTCGGCTGTGTCAACATCTTGTTCACCCGCGAGACCCAATTTCCCGCTGACTACCTGCCACTGCTCATCGACATCGGGGCATGTTGTCTGCTCGCGGGAAATCGCCTCACACAGCTCCCATTGCTGTTGGGCATTGAGCGGTTGCTGTTCCTCTATGTTCTTGTTATCTTGTTCCATTTCACTAATTGATACACGACAATAACAACAGCGGTACAAACTTTAACATTTTTTTACCCAATGAGACTCTCATCTGTGCAAATGAGCGCTGGATGATTTTCTTTACACCATCCACGCTGATGCCCAGTATATCGGCAACTTCTTGGTTGCTTTTCTGCTCATAGAAGCGCAAGTACAAGACACGCCTCACCCGCTCGGGCAGGCGATGGAGTTCAGCCCTTAGGTGTGCGATTCGTGCTTCATATTCATTCCAGTCGGTTTCGGTATAATGTTCCAGGTCATTGATCACTTCTTCCATCAGCGGCACATGACGGTTGCGCTGTTTCAGTTGATCAAGGCAACGGTTGCGCACACTCGTGTAGAGATAGGACACGACGGTGTTCAGGTCAATAGATTTCCTCAATCGCCACACGTTAATAAAAACTTCGCTGACAACATCCTTGGCAATATCCTCATCGTGAGTAATGGCATGTGCATGATAATACAGCCGTTCATAGTTTTGCTTGAACAGCTTCTCGTAGTCAAGAACCGACATAATCACGCTTTGACTCATCCTCTTTTTGAATTTGGAATGACAAAGATATAATAATTTGAGTAAAATATTAATAAAAAAACGAAAATTTATAATCTCATGGCACAATTACTCTACCTCGCCAGTTTAAAATCCGACCCTTTGAATCATGGAATGCAGCAAGCAAGAATCTCTAAAAAAAATGTACCCCTGATAAGGAAACTGCAGTAATAAACATTGACGAATTAGATTTTTAATTAACTTTGCAAACCAATATAACCAAAAGATTATGATGAAAAAGATTATGATGAAAAAGATTGCGACATTGTTGACGATGATGACGGTGGCGATGCTTGCCGCTGCCCAGATGGCTAATCCCGTCACCTTTACCTCTCAACTCAAGACTACCAACGGCTCCAGCGAGGGCGAAATTGTGTTTACTGGCAAGATTGACAAGGGATGGCACGTGTATTCGACCAACCTGGGCGACGCGGGTCCCACCGAGGCCAGCATCACCTTCCACAAGAAGGATGGTGTGGAGCCCGTGGGTAAATTGAAGCCTGTGGGCAAGGAAATATCGCAGTTTGACGAGATGTTCGGAGCCAAGTTGCGTTATTTTGAGAACAATGTGCAGTTTGTGCAGAAGGTGAAGTTCACCAAGCCCAACTATGATATCGATGCCGACCTGGAGTACGGTGCCTGCAACGACCAGTCGTGCCTGCCGCCCAGCGCCGTGAGCTTCAAGAAGGCCGGCAAGTCACCTGCCGTGGACGGTGAAACCGCTGGAAACAAGGAAGAAGAGGACAAGGCAAAGGCCGAGGCCGAAGCCAAGGCCAAAGCCGACTCGCTGGCTGCCCTGGCAGCCGACAGCGCCGCCATCACTCCCGCAGTGGATAGCGCAGCTCTTGCATCCCTCGACCACGACGCGCTGTGGCGCCCCGTCGTGGGCGACATCCAGGCCATCGACGGCACCGCTGGCGGCAGTGGCAGCCGCTCACTGTGGTGGATCTTCCTGATGGGTTTGTTGGGCGGTCTGGTGGCGTTGTTCACGCCGTGTGTGTGGCCCATCATCCCGATGACGGTGAGCTTCTTCCTCAAGCGGGCCAAGGATGACAAGAAGAAAGGCATCAAGGATGCCATCACCTATGGCATCTCGATTGTCGTCATCTACCTGGCCCTGGGCTTGATCGTGACCGCCATCTTCGGTCCCAGCGCGTTGAACGCCCTCTCGACCAACGCCGTGTTCAACATCTTCCTGTGCCTGCTGCTGGTAGTGTTTGCGTTGTCGTTCTTCGGCATGTTTGAGATCAAGCTGCCCAGCAAGTGGTCCAACGCTGTTGACAACAAGGCCAGCTCGACCAGCGGCCTGCTGTCCATCTTCCTGATGGCCTTCACGCTGGTGCTCGTGTCCTTCTCGTGCACGGGTCCCATCATCGGCTTCCTGCTGGTAGATTTTGCCACGAGCGGCAACTTCTGGGGGCCCGCCATCGGTATGCTGGGCTTCGCATTGGCCCTGGCACTGCCGTTCACGCTGTTCGCCCTGTTCCCCTCGTGGTTGAAGTCGGCTCCCAAGTCGGGTGGTTGGATGAATATCCTCAAGGTGGTGCTCGGCTTCATCGAGCTGGCATTTGCCTGCAAGTTCTTCTCAGTGGCCGACCTGGCTTACGGCTGGCACCTGATGGACCGCGAGGTCTTCCTGTGCCTGTGGATCGCCATCTTTGGCCTGCTGGGCCTCTACCTCATCGGCAAACTCAAATTCCAGAGCGACATTGTCATGCCTGGCGACGAGACCAAGCCCATGCCCGTGATCTGCATCATGGGCGGACTGATCTCGATAGCCTTTGCCATCTATATGATTCCCGGCCTGTGGGGTGCTCCGTGCAAGGCCGTGAGCGCTTTTGCCCCGCCCATGAACACCCAGGACTTCAACCTCAACACCAAGGAGGTGCGCGCCGCCTACACCGACTATGAGCAGGGCATGGCTGCTGCTGCCGCTGCTGGCAAACCTGTCTTCCTGGACTTCACGGGCTTTGGCTGCGTGAACTGCCGCAAGATGGAGGCTGCCGTGTGGACCGACCCCACCGTGGCCGACAAGCTGAACAAGGACTATGTCCTCATCTCGCTGTTTGTCGATGACAAGCGCCCGTTGCCCGAGCCCATCGAGGTGACCGAGGCCACCGGCGAGAAGCGCACCCTGCGCACCATCGGCGACAAGTGGAGCTACCTGCAACGCTACAAGTTCGGCAGCAACACGCAGCCGTTCTATGTGTGCGTTGACCCGCAGGGCAACGCCCTGAGCGGCTCGTTCAGCTACAAGGAGGACGTCCCCGCCTTCCTCGACTTCCTGGACGGCGGCCTCGACAAATTCCGCCAATAAAACAAAAATATTGCGCTCTGCGCAAGAAATCAAAAAAAATCTTTTTATTAATCAGTCGCAATATTTTATCATTCTAAATGACTGCTGAAGAATACAATCAACGATATGCTTTTTTCCGTGACATAACAGGAATGGCTATGGAAGTGCATACCGAATACCATGGTGGCTTATTAGAGTCAGCCTATGAGGCTGCGCTCTGCTACTTGTTGATTCAAAAAGGCTATCATGTAGAAAGACAGGTTTTTTTACCCATATACTGGAAAGAGGTCAAACTTGACCAAAACTACCGTATGGATTTGGTCATTAATCATGAAGTTATTATAGAACTTAAAGCAATCAACTTCACAAGTTTTGAGCACCGCAAGCAGTTATGGAACTACATGAACCTGACTCACATGCCTTACGGGATGTTGGTCAACTTCAGTCCGAAGGGACTTTATTCAGAATGGTATCATCGTCATCAGAATGGAGAAATTGAACAGATAGAATTCCGAAAATAAGAATTATCATTAAAAGTTTTTTTTGATTTCTCGCCCGCAGGGCGATCATATTGAAGAGAAAAACTAAAAACCAGATAAAAATGATTGAAGAGAAAACGAGAGAGCAGATTATCGCGTTGATGAAGCGCGAGGTTGTCCCCGCCGTGGGTTGTACCGAGCCCATGGCAGTGGCATTGTGCGTGAGCCGAGCCACCGAGGCCCTGGGCTCCAAACCTGAAAAAATCACGGCACTGCTCAGTGCCAATATCCTCAAGAACGCCATGGGAGTGGGCATTCCCGGCACGGGCATGATCGGCTTGCCCATCGCCATCGCCCTGGGCGCCCTCATCGGCAAGAGCGAGTATCAGCTTGAGGTCATCAAGGACGTGTGCCCCAGTGCCATCGAGCAAGGCAAGCAATACATCAATGAGGACCGCATCAACATCCAGCTCAAGCAAGACTGCTGCGACAAACTCTATGTCGAGATCCTGTGTGAGGGCGACGGGCACACGGCCAGCGCCATCATCCAGGGCTCGCACACCCACTTTGTGCGCGTCACCCGCGATGACCAGGTGTTGCTCGACGAGCACGCGGGCAGCAGTGAGGGCGACGACAGCGGTGACATCGCATTAAACCTGCGCCTGGTCTATGACTTTGCCATGCAGGCACCGCTGGATGAGGTCAGCTTCATCCTCGAGACCCGCGACTACAACCTCAAGGCCGCCCAGGAATCGCTCAAGTACAACTATGGCCACTGCCTGGGCAAGACCATGGACAGGCCGTTGAGCCACGGCATCTTTGGCAACACCATCTTCTCCCGCATCCTCTCCAAGACCGCACTGGCCACCGATGCCCGCATGGGCGGCGCACTCATCCCTGTCATGAGCAACAGCGGTTCGGGCAACCAGGGCATCTGCGCCACCAATCCCGTCGCCGTCTATGCCATGGAGAACGAGAATACCGAGGAAGAACTCATCCGCGCCTTGACGCTGAGCCATCTGACGGCCATCTACATCAAGCAGAGCCTGGGTAAGCTCAGTGCCCTGTGCGGCTGTGTCGTGGCCTCAATCGGCAGCTCCTGCGGCATCACCTACCTGATGGGCGGCGACTTTAACCGCATCTGCTATGCGGTGAAAAATATGATCGCCAACCTCACTGGCATGATCTGTGACGGAGCCAAGCCCAGTTGCGCCCTCAAGATCGCCTCGGGCGTATCGACCGCCCTGTTATCGGCAGTGCTCGCCATGGAAGGCCGCCACGTCACCAGTGCCGAGGGCATCATCGACGACGACGTGGACCGCAGCATCAGCAACCTCACCATCATCGGTGCCGACGCCATGTGCGCTACCGACCAGATGGTCCTCGACATCATGACCAGCAAGAAGTAGCAAGAGCAACCAACAAAAAGACACATACCGATGCCTTATTTTTCAGTGATTGTGCCGGTGTATAACCGGCGGGACGAGGTGGAGGACCTGTTGAGGAGCCTCACACTGCAAACGGACAAGGATTTTGAGATCATTCTGGTGGAGGACGGCTCGACCGAGCGCTGCGAGGACATCGCCCTGCGCTACAGCAGCGAACTGGACCTGCGCTACTTCTATAAAGCTAACGAGGGACGCTCTATTGCCCGCAACTACGGTCTGGAGCATGCCACGGGGCAGTACTTTGTATTCTTTGACAGCGATTGCGTCATCCCGACCGACTATTTCAAGACGCTGGGGCGGGAACTGGCTCGGGAGTATGTGCCTTGCTTTGGCGGTCCCGATGCGGCGAGCCCCGACTTCACCGATGTGCAGAAGGCCATCTCGTTCTCGATGACTTCGTTCTTGACCACGGGCGGAATCCGTGGCGGCAAGGTGCAGATGGAGAAGTTTGTGCCCCGCTCGTTCAACATGGGCTACTCACGCGAGGTGTATGAGAAGGTGGGTGGTTTCCGCGAGATGTTCAGCGAGGACATTGACATGAGCACGCGCGTGCGCCAGGCTGGGTTTAACATCCGACTCATCCGCCCCGCCTTTGTGTACCACAAGCGCCGCACGAGCATCCAGAAATTTGCTCGCCAAACCTACGTCTTCGGCATGTCACGCATCACCTTGAAGCTGCTCTACCCCGATAGCCTCAAGCTGGTGCACTGCCTGCCCGCCGTGTTCACCCTGGGTTGCGCATTACTGCTATTGCTCTCGCTGTGGAAGTGGTGGTTCCTGCTGCCCATCCTGCTCTATGCAGTCATGCTGTGGATTGCCGCTCTCATCCAGACACGCAACCTCAAGATCGCTTGCCTTGCCGTGGTGACAAGTTTCACACAATTGTGCAGCTACGGCTGGGGCTTCATCAAGGCATACGTGTGGAAAATCCTCCTCAAGCATGGCCGAGACATCAACGAGGAAGTGATGATGAGAAAAGGAAAATAGACTTTAGGCTTTAGGCTTTAGGTTTTAGGCTTTAGGTTTTAGGTTTTTAGGAGACACCCGTTTAAATGATTTGATCCGTTTAGTCCATGCAAGACGATAATAGCAAGCTGGCGGGAAGCCGCAACATCAAGGAGACCGTGCCCGAGGAGGACCGCCCGCGCGAGAAGGCCAAGAAGCATGGCTTCGGGAGCCTATCGACCGCCGAGTTGCTGGCCATCCTGCTGAGGGTGGGCACGCCTGGCGAGTCGGTGGTGGACCTGTGCCAACGCATCCTGCGGGATAACGACGACAAACTCTACCTCATCGCCCGCAAGGGCATCAACAACCTGGTGAAAAACTATCACGGCATCGGCGAGGTCAAGGCAATCGAGATCCTTGCCGCCCTGGAACTGGCACGGCGTTACCAGCAGGAGGAATTTCAGGAACGCTTCAAGATCACCAGCAGCGAGGATGCCTACAACTACCTGCGCACACGCATGGAACACCTTGACCACGAGGAAATCATGGTCGTGCTGCTCAACCATGCCAAGCAAGTAGAGGAATGCGTACGCATCAGCAGCGGTGGCACCGCCATGACCGTGGCCGACATCAAGATGATTCTGCGCCCTGCTATCGAGCGCCTGTCCTCAGGCATCATCCTGGCCCACAACCACCCCAGCGACAACCCCAAGCCCAGCATCCAGGACGACCGCCTGACCGAGCGCGTACACCAAGCCTGCAAGGTGATGGACATCCAACTGGTCGATCACATCATCGTGTGCCGTGGTGGCAACTACTACAGCTACAACGACCACGGAAGGCTGCTGTAATTCTGCAACTGATTTTTTAAAACTATAATTAAGTATGAAATTCCTGAAGTATCTTTTCCGCATTATGGTTGGCCTCTTTGCCCTCATCGGCGTGTTGGCTGTATGTGCCTATTGGTATCTGGCCAGCTCCGAGAAGTATTACATCAGCATAGGAGAGAACGAGGTCATTACCAAAGAAGCGGAATTTATTGATTTGCTCAAACAGTCCCCATTCAACGCCGATACTGTTCAGTATCACTTCGCCATAGTTCAAGACTCGGCTCGTGCTCGGGAGATAAGGGATTACTTCAAGTTGGATTCGCTTTATCGCCCTGATGCCTCGACGTGGGAAAAAGCGCTTGCCATATCCAGATTTGTCGCTACCAGCATCCCTCATGCAGACTCCAGAAATCTGCCTGAGCATAGAAACGCCATCGACCTGTGGAAGTTCACTAAGGAAGAGGATTCAGGCTTCAACTGCCGTATGCATGCCATCCTCAATTACGAGCTGATGCAGGCAGCCGGGCTGACAGCGCGTTTTGTGACCTGCATGCCGCAGGACAAGAATGATAGCGACTGTCATGTGGTGAACGAGGTGTGGCTTCCTGAACTGGGCAAGTGGGCATTCATCGACTCGGACATGGACGGGCATTATTGCACCGACCAGAACGGCACACCGCTCAACCTACTGGAAATGCGTGACAAGTATGCCGCTGGTGAGCAGATGCTGATGTATCCGGGCTTCAAGGATGCTACCACCAAGCACGATTACTACTATTGCTACATGGCCAAAAACACTTATTGGTTCTCTTCTTGGGAAACACTCCATTACTTCCAGGAGGACCGTGCCGACAAGGATTTTGAACCTGGCCGTTATGTCAATATCGTGCCCGAAGGCTTTACTCCGTTCGGAAGATCGGACGATGAAGTTGTTACCACCGACGCCAAGAAGTTCTGGACAAATCCAGAATAACAATGGTAATCACTACGCTTGGTACAAATGAATAACCAAACTTTATAAATTGTGACAATATGAAAGTAATGAGATTATTGATGCTTGCTGCACTCGCTATGATTGTCGCCACCTCTTGCAGCCAGAACAGCATGAGGGCCAAAAGAGGAAAGGCTCCCAAGATGCTGGTTCTGTACTACTCCCAAACGTCAAACACCAAGGCCGTGGCACAGGAAATTGCCACACGTCTTAAAATTGATATTGAGGAGATTACTCTTGTAGAGCCCTATGACACTGCGTTCCAGGCAACGATTGACCGTTGCAAAGCTAACCGCGAGAAAGGCATCACTCCCGAAATCAATCCCTTGAAATCGGATATCGGCGATTATGACATCATCTTCCTTGGCTATCCCATCTGGTTCGGGACCTATGCGCCCCCCATTGCCACCTTGCTTGATAAGATTGACTTGAGCGGCAAGAAGGTTGTGCCGTTCTGCACCTTCGGCAGCGGAGGGCTGGAATCGAGCGCTCAAGATTTAGCCCAAAAGGAGCCCAACGCCAAGATCCTGGCAGGCTATGGAGTGCGTGCGGCACGCATGGATGCTATGCCTGAAGAACTTGAAGCGTTCCTGGCTGCCAGCCAGTTTTGTGATGGCCGATTTGAAATGCTTGAAGACTTCCCTGAGCAGCATCCCGTGAATGCTGATGAGGCGGCCATCTTTAATGCCGCCGTTGATGGCTACCCGATGCTCAATGCCAAAGCCGTGACTGTGGCCATGCGCCCCATCAATGACAGTACTGGCACTGAATACCTGTTCACCGCCAAGGATATGCCTCGCGAGAAAGGCTCCAAGATGCCGCCGAGGGACATTGAGGTCTATGTGAAAGTCGAGAAAGGCAAGGCCCCCGTGTTTACCAGGGTGGTTCGCTAAAAAAACATTGGAGTTCTCAACGGTTTTTGAGGGCTCCGAATTGTTTTATCTGGGGTGTTCGGCCAGGTAACGCCACAGGGGGGCTGCCATGAGGGCCTGCAACTGGCGGTTCTCACGCATCATCGCCTCGACTTCTTCACGTGACAGCAGCAGCACGGCGATGTCCTCGCTGGCATCCAGGTGCTGGTCGCCGACGCGCTCCACCCCCTCGGCCAGGAAGCAATGGGTGATGTTATTGCAGATGCTGGGATTCTGCCCCACAGTCATGATTTCCTGCCACGTGCCACCGCCGTAGCCCGTTTCCTCAAGCAGTTCACGCTGGGCCGCCTGCAAGGGTGCCTCCCCGTCTTCGACCACGCCGGCACACAGCTCGTCAAGCACCACGTCCATCGCATGACGGTACTGGCGCACCATGACAAACATGCCCTCGCGGGTGATGGCGATGATGTTCACCCACTCGGGGTACTCCAGCACGTAGTGCTCGGGGTTGATGCGCCCGTCGGGCAACTGCACCTTATCGACACGCGCCGTGAGCCAGGGCCGCTGGATGATGTATCGGCTCTCAAGCGTCGTCCATTTCTTGATTTCCTTTGCCATATAAAAATAGTCGTTGGTTTCAATATTATAACGAGGAAAAGCCTCAATAAGTGCGCCATTCCAAAAAAAACCGTACCTTTGCACTCGTGGAAGTAAGGACAATCGTCAAGAAAGGACGTGAAAGCAAGGTGTGGTACGCCATCCGCGTGACCTATAACCGCGAGCTCCGGGTCAAGGCCGACCTGGATGAACGTGGCATTGAGAATTTTGTGCCCATGCAATACCGGCGCGAGGAGCGCAACGGGCAGATGGTCAAGCGCCTCGTTCCCAGCGTGCACAACCTCATCTTCATCCACATCGAGCCCAGCAAGATGAAGGAGTACAAGATGACTACCGACCTGCCCATCCGCTACATCATGTCCCGCAGTACCGACGGTTCAAGCAAGCCCATCACCGTGCCCGACCACGAGATGGAGAACTTCATCAAGGTGGCGGGCACCTATGACGAAAAGCTCATCTACCTCAATCCCGACCCGGGTGATTTCTCCAAGGGCGAGCGGGTGCGCATCATCGGTGGCATGTTTGCCGGAGCCGAAGGGACTTTTGTGCGCGTCAAGGGGGACCGCCGTGTGCTCATCAACGTTCCCGGTGTCGTCGCCGTAGCCACCACCTACATCCACATGTCGATGATCGAGAAGATCACCGACCCCGACCCTGACAGACTAGACAACGCATTATAACACAATGAACGAGAACAAGCAGAAAGTTGCCCTCATCACGGGCATCACCGGACAAGACGGCTCCTATCTAGCCGAATTCCTTCTGGACAAGGGCTATGAGGTGCACGGCATCATTCGCCGCAGCAGCAGCTTTAACACGGGCCGCATTGAGCACCTGTACCTCGACGAGTGGGTGCGAGACATGAAGCAGCGCCGACTCATCAACCTGCACTATGGCGACATGACCGACAGCAGCTCTCTCATCCGCATCATCGAGAAAATCCAGCCCGATGAAATCTATAACCTGGCCGCACAGAGCCATGTGAAGGTATCGTTTGACGTTCCGGAATACACCGCCGAGACCGATGCCGTGGGCACCTTGCGACTGATCGAGGCCGTGCGCATTGCAGGCCGCGAGCACTCAACAAGGATTTATCAGGCCAGCACCAGCGAACTCTACGGCAAGGTACAGGAAGTGCCCCAGCGCGAGACCACACCGTTCTATCCCCGCAGCCCCTACGGTTGCGCCAAGCTGTACTCGTTCTGGATCATGAAGAATTATCGCGAGAGTTACGGCATGTTCTGTGCCAACGGCATCCTGTTCAACCACGAGAGTGAGCGACGCGGCGAGACCTTTGTGACCCGCAAGATCACCTTTGCCGCCGCACGCATTGCCCATGGCCTGCAAGACAAGCTCTACCTGGGCAACCTGAATGCCTTGCGCGACTGGGGCTATGCCCGCGACTATGTGGAATGCATGTGGCTCATCTTGCAACAGGACGAGCCCGATGATTTTGTCATCGCCACGGGAGAGTGCCACTCGGTGAGAGAGTTCTGCACCCTGGCCTTCCACCATGCCGGCATCGACCTGCAATGGCAAGGTGAAGGCATCCACGAGAAGGGCATTGACAAGAATACTGGCAGGGTGATCGTTGAGGTCGATCCCAAGTACTTCCGACCCGCCGAGGTTGACCAGCTGCTGGGCGATCCCTCCAAGGCCAAGCAGCAATTGGGCTGGAATCCCCAGAAGACCTCGTTTGAGGATCTGGTGCGCATCATGGTCGAGCATGACATGCAGCACATCAAGAAAATTTACCACATCCAGTAATTCAAGCACATCCAGTAAATCCTGTCATGAAAAAAGACGCTAAAATATATGTGGCCGGCCACCGCGGTCTGGTGGGCAGTGCCATCTGGAACAGCCTGCAACACAAGGGATACACACGCCTCATTGGCCGCACCCATCAGGAGCTAGACCTGATGGACAGCGTGGCTGTACGGCAATTCTTTGACCAGGAACAGCCCGAGTATGTCGTGCTGGCGGCAGCCCATGTGGGGGGCATCATGGCCAACCTGAAGTACCGCGCCGACTTTATCTTCCAGAATCTGGCCATCCAGCAGAACGTCATCGGCGAGAGCTGGCGACATGGAGTCAAGAAACTGCTTTTCCTGGGCAGCACCTGCATTTACCCCCGCGAGGCACCCCAGCCCATCGGTGAAGACGCCCTGCTGACATCACCGCTGGAATATACCAACGAGCCCTATGCCATCGCCAAGATTGCCGGCATGAAGATGTGCGAGAGCTTCAACCTGCAATACGGCACCAACTACATCGCCGTCATGCCCACCAATCTGTATGGTCCCCGTGACAACTTCAATCTGGAAACCAGCCACGTCATGCCCGCCATGGTGCGCAAGATGCATCTGGCCAGGATGCTCAACGAGGGAAATATGGCAGGCATACGCACCGACCTGGACCGTCGCCCCGTCGAGGGCATCGACGGCATGGCCAGCGATGACCAAATCATTGCCACACTTGAGAAATATGGCATCCTGAAAGACCGCCTGCGCCTGTGGGGCACCGGAGCCCCCATCCGCGAGTTCCTGTGGAGCGAGGACATGGCCGACGCCAGCGTCTATTGCTTGGAGCATATCGACTTCCAGGACGTGCGTGGCACGGGAGATGAAGTGCGCAACTGCCACATCAACATCGGCAGCGGCAAGGAAGTCACCATACGCCAGCTGGCCGAACTCGTACAGCACACCGTGGGCTACCGTGGCAACATCGAGTGGGACGCCACCAAGCCCGACGGAACCCTGCGCAAACTCACCGACGTGAGCAAGTTGCACAGCCTGGGTTGGCACCACACCATGGAACTGGAAGACGGTGTGCCTGCCCTCTATCGATGGTACCTCGACAACTAGAAAGACCCGAAAAATCATCATTTTTTAGTCCAAAAGTGTCAAAAATTCTAAATAGGGCTGACAAAATTATAAAATTGTTAGGTTTACATGATGTGGGCGTGATGAATTTGCAGTACTTTTGCAGGCGTAAAAGAGATTGTTTAATCGTTTATACAAACCAATAAATACAAGTACAATGACTGACAATAAGAGTTACCTGGAGCAGATGAGGCTTACCTATAGGCCTAAGCTGCCTGTTACGCTTAGGTGCCCCGTGCGTGCGGTCGAAGGAGAGCCCACGCAGTCGGTGGCCGATCAAGAGGCCATCAAAGCCCTGTTCCCCTGCACCTATGGTTTACCCCAACTGACCTTTGAACGCGATGACTCCGCCATGCCCCCCGAGAAGCCTTTCAACGTGGGCGTGATCTTGAGCGGAGGCCAGGCTCCTGGCGGCCACAACGTGATTTGCGGTCTCTATGATGGTATCAAGGCGTTGAACAAGTATTGCCGTCTGTACGGTTTCCTGGGTGGCCCCAATGGACTGGTCAAGCACCGTTACATCGAGATTACCGGCGACCTCATTGAGCAGTACCGCAACACCGGTGGTTTTGACCTCATCGGTTCAGGCCGCACCAAGCTCGAGAAGCCCGAGCAGTTTGAAGCAGGCTTGCAGATCCTGCGCGAGCTCAAGATTACCGCTGTGGTCATCATCGGCGGTGATGATAGCAACACCAACGCTGCCGTCCTGGCCGAGTATTACAAGGCCCATGACGCAGGCGTGCAGGTTATCGGCGTGCCCAAGACCATCGACGGCGACCTCAAGAACGAGCATATCGAGATTTCGTTTGGCTTTGACACCGCGACCAAGGTCTATAGCGAGCTGATCGGCAACGTGGCCCGCGACTGCAACTCGGCCAAGAAATACTGGCACTTCATGAAGCTGATGGGACGTTCGGCGTCACACATCGCCCTGGAGTGCGCACTGCAGACCCGTCCCAACTACTGCATCATCAGCGAGGAGGTCGAGGCCCGCAACATGACCCTGCATGATATTGCCGAGGAAATTGCCAACATCGTCGTCAAGCGTCACGACATGGGCATGGATTACGGTACCGTCCTCGTCCCCGAGGGCATCGTGGAGTTTGTTCCCACCATGAAGAAACTCATTGCCGAGCTCAACGAGATGCTCACCAAGTATCCCGAGATTTCCAGCCTGCGCGAAGAGGCACAGAACAACTTTGTGCGTGAGCACCTCACCGACGAGAACCGCGACGTGTACGACTCACTGCCCGACGACGTGGCACGTCAGCTCACACTCGACCGCGACGAGCACGGCAACGTGATGGTATCGCAGATCGAGTCCGAGCGTCTGCTCAGCCGCATGGTAGGCCATGTCCTCGATGTGAGGGCCGAGGCGGGTGAGATCGACCGCATCAAGTTCAAGACGCAACACCACTTCTTCGGTTATGAAGGCCGTTGCTCCTTCCCCTCCAACTTTGATGCCGACTACTGCTACTCGCTGGGTTACAACGCCTCGCACCTCATCTTCGTCGGTGCCACTGGCTACATGTCGGCCATCACCCATCTGGGACGCAAGGCTCAGGACTGGGTGGCCTGTGGTGTGCCCATCACCATGATGATGAATATCGAGCGCCGTGCCGGCAAGGACAAACCCGTGATCCGCAAGGCACTGGTTGACCTCGAAGGCGCACCCTTCAAGCACTTTGTCGAGAACCGTGAGCAGTGGGCTCTCGAGACATGCTACATCTATCCCGGTCCCATCCAGTTCTTTGGTCCCGAGGAGTTGGTAGATAAGATTTCCTTCACGCTCTTCTTCGAGCAGTTCGGCAAGTCTTGACACACCAGGCTTTAAGGCAAGGGCATTAGGCATAGATGCTAAAACCTAAAACCTATAACCTAAAGCCTAAAGCCTAAAACCTAAAGCCCAAACATCGGCTTATCGTAGGGCGTACCCGCCACACTTTAAGTATAAAGTTTAACTTCTAAACAGCTTGCTCCCCGCCCCTGATGTTCAGGAGGCGGGGATTTGCTTTACCGGCACGGGCAATAAAGGACAGCCATTCACGTTTAAGGATTAGTGTGTCACATTGATACATTATTCATATAGAGACCAGTAAACATCATGAAGAAGATAGGCATCATCAGCGATACCCATGCGTGGTGGGACGACCGCTATGCACAGCACTTTGCCGACTGCGACGAGGTGTGGCACGCTGGCGACATCGGCAGTGACCAGCTGGCCGACAGGCTGGAAGCCATCGCTCCCGTATTTCGAGCCGTGTGCGGCAACGTGGACGGAGCCAGCCTGCGCCGTCGATACAAGGAAATGGAGATATTTGAGGTCGAGGGTGTCAAGGTGGTAATGACCCACATCGGCGGGTACCCTGGCAAGTATGCGCCAGGCATCCGCCAGCGACTGGAATTGTCAAGGCCCAAACTGTTTGTGTGCGGACACAGCCACATCCTCAAGGTCATGCCCGATCGCGCCCTGGGGTGTCTTGTGGTCAACCCCGGAGCTGCAGGCGTGCAGGGCTGGCAGGTGGTGCGCACACTCATTACCCTCACACTGGATCATGGTAACATCACCCACGCCCAAGTCATCGAATTAGCAAAATAAACGGCACCGACAAAATGAAGAATATCTTACACATCATCATTATGCTTGCACTGGCCGCACTAGCGACCGGCTGCCACAGCAACGAGGAAAATTACCGCGAGGCCTACGAGAAAGCCATGCAACGGCGGCAGACGGGCATCGCCGCCGAGACCTATGCCAAGATAGAGGCCGAGCGCCAGCGCTACACCCACGTCATCAACGGCGACAGCGTCAGGATGGTCTATGTCAATGCCAATGTCGCCATCGACTCGACCGACACCGTCCACGACTACAACGTCGTAGTCGCCACCTTCTCACAGCGCATCAACGCCAAGAGTTACCGCGACCGCCTGCGCGAGGAGTGCGGTCTCAAGGGCAGTTACATCCTCTACGGTGGCAAGGACAAGCAATACTACGTCATTGCCCAGGGGTTTGACAACAGCAGCGACGCCGCCGCCATGCTACACGACCTTGCCGCCAAAGTCTGCATCAAGATCCTGGAACCCCTCCCCTGGATCCTCAAGAAAATGTAGCGTCCCACCCCATCTCCCACCCTCACCGACATGTCAATCTGGCGCAAACTCATAGGACTTCTCCCCACCGATAATACAGAACAAATCTAATTGCACATAATAACGATATGGAATACAAGACGTTGAATAATGGAGTGGAGATGCCGATGGTTGGGCTCGGCGTGTATAACATCTCGCGGCGGGAGACACAACGCGTGGTGGAACAGGCTATCGAGGTGGGATATCGCAGCATCGACACGGCTGCGATGTATTACAACGAGCGAGAGGTGGGCGAGGCCGTCAAGGCCTGTGGGGTCCCTCGCAGGCAACTTTTTGTCACCACCAAGATTTGTGACCCGTGCTTCACCCGCGACGAGACACTGCGCTCGGTGGAACAATCGATGAAACAGCTCAGACTTGATTATGTGGACCTGATGTTGCTTCACTGGCCCGTGGGCAAACCCGCTGTCATGTGGCAAGCCCTTGAGGAACTGTACAACCAGGGACTATTCCGTGCTATCGGCGTGTCCAATTTCTACCCTAACACTTTTCCTGCCATCGTGAACGGGGCCAGAGTAATGCCCGTGGTCAACCAGTGCGAGACACACGTGCTGTACCAGCAACGCAAGATGAGGGAATACCTGAGCCCTTACAATGTAGCGCTTGAGGCTTGGAGCCCGCTGGCCGAGGGGGGCCACGGCATCTTTAAGGACAGGACGCTTATCAACATCGGTGAGCAGTATGGAAAGACTGCGGCTCAAGTCGCTTTGAAGTTCCTTGTGCAGAGTGGCGTCATCATTATTCCCAAGACAACCCGAGTGGAGCGTATGCGCGAGAATATCGACCTGTTTGACTTCACGCTGAGTGACAATGACCTGGCCGATATCACCCGACTCGACACGGGCCACAACGTCACGGGATGGCCGTCAGATGCCTTGTGCTATTGAGGCTGTGCCATGATTGGCCGCTGGAACATTTGATATAGCTGTTGCAAAACTAAGGTCACGCATAGTGAATCGCGCTTCGCGCGAGAAATCAGGGTGTGTCATAATTCCACATCATGTTTTTAATCGGCCATCGGCCTAACGACCGAGAACCGTCAGCTTGGCGAAGCCACCAGTTGCGAATGATGACACAGCCGCCATCAGGACATCGTCGGTCAACGGTTCTTGCTGGCGGTGACCCACACGGGATCCTCGCTCATGACAGGCTTGTTGACGGCCATCACGCCCGAGAGGTTGTGCGGCACATAGGGTTCTTCCAGATAACGGATGTCATCGGCGGTCAGTTTCAGGTCCAGTGACTTGACGGCACCCTCGATGTGGTGCAACTTGGTGGCACCCACGATGGGTGACTCCACCTTGGTCAGCAGCCATGCCAGAGCGACTTGAGTCATTTCAACGCCGTAGCGGTCGGCCAACTCCATGACCCGCTCCACGATGCGGTTATCCTGCTCGGCTGTCGCATCATACTTAAAGTGCATGAACGAGTCCTCGGCTTGACGCTTAGAGGTTTCACCGGGACGCTTGGACAACTTGCCCGATGCCAACGCGCTGTAAGGCGTCATAGCGATATGATCCTCGCGGCAATAGGGGAACATCTCGCGTTCTTCCTCACGCATGATGAGATTATAATGGTTCTGCACCGAGATGAATTTGGCCCAGCCATTCCTCTCGGCCAGCGCATTCATCTTAGCCACCTGATAGGCATAGGCGTTGGCAATGCCGATGTAGCGCGCCTTACCGGCATTGACCACATTGTTCAGCCCCTCAAGGATCTCCCATGCGGGTGTCTTGTAGTCCCAGATGTGGTAGATGTACAGGTCCACATGATCCATCCCCAAGTGTTCCAGACTGCTATCAATGGAGTTCATCACGTGCTGCTGGCCACTGATGCCCGCTGCTATATCCTCGGCAGTGCGGGGCAGGAATTTGGTGGCGACCACAACATCATCGCGGTTGGCCATGTCACGCAACGCACGGCCAACATACTGCTCGGAGGTACCCAACTGATAGCCGATGGCGGTGTCAAAGAAGTTCACGCCCAGCTCCAGGGCACGGCCAATGATTTCACGCGTGTGATCCTCGTCAATAGTCCATGAGTGCTGACCAATGGTCGGGTCGCCAAATCCCATGCAACCCAAGCAGATGCGTGACACGTTAAGTTCAGAGTTTCCCAGTTTTAAGTATTCCATCGTTCTGTTTTTTTTAATGAGTCGGTTTCAATGATTGCGGGACATCATCTTGCCCGCGTGATGCAAAGGTACAAAGAAATAACCCGCAACCATGTTCACACAACACCAATTTATCAACCACTTTTACCGAAATCGCTTCTTCATAGCCCTCTCCCCCACCCCTCAACATCCGGCTTCACCCGGTTGCTGCGGTCATTCAACAACAAGGGGCGCCCACTGATTGAGCGTCCCTCGTGTTGCCTCTGCAAGCAAAAAAAGTGTGGGATGTGATTACCTCACGCGACCCTGATAGCTGCCGTCACGGGTATCCACCTCGATGATCTCGTCGGTGTCGATAAACAGGGGCACACGCACGGTTGCGCCAGTCTCGACAGTTGCAGGCTTGAGAGTGTTGGTAGCAGTATCGCCCTTCACGCCAGGCTCGGTGTAAGTGATCTTGAGCTGCGTCTTAATCGGCATCTCGGCAAAGAGGACGGTCTCGGTCGAAGCGTCGCTGACAACCTCAACGATATCGCCTTCCTTCATGAAGTCGGCGCCAGTAATCAAGTCCTTGCTGATGGGAATCTGCTCAAAGGTCTCGTTGTTCATGAACATGGCATCCTGGCCATCCATGTACAGATACTGATAGGGGCGACGCTCCACACGCACGTCCTCGAGCTTCTCACCAATGTTGAAGCGGCGCTCCAGCACGCGGCCATCAACCACGTTTTTCAGCTTGGTGCGCATGAAGGTGTTTCCCTTACCGGGCTTTACATGGAGGAATTCGATGCAGAAATACAGATCGCCGTCCAAGCGGATGCACGTTCCGTTTTTGATGTCTT